>NZ_JAAKDE010000026.1 GCF_013664685.1 Capillibacterium thermochitinicola | reverse complement strand
AAAACATGGCTCCGGAAAAATATTACCAGGCTATTGTTAGTAATTCTATAAAACCTCAAGTTTTAGTGGCATAATCTCCGGAATTAGGGGGTCAGGGCGTCTGGTCGTATATTTCCATTCGGGACCAATGGCCCAACCGTTAGGATCAGTAATAGCGATGATATTGCCCCAGGCATCATATTTTAGGCTGGTAACTGCGGCGGGTTGATAGCCCCCGTTAACTCTTTGATATTGGATTAACTGAACCAAGCGGCCCAGTCCATCAAAATCATATTTTGTCCTTCTGCCCAAAGGATCGGTGACTAACGAATAGAGCTCATTATCATTATATTCAATTCTGGTCACCGGATTATTGGCTCTGAAGCTAGGCTGCTGACGATCGGGAACCCAAGTAACCTGATCATCATCATCGGGAGCGATAATCTTCGTGGTCCGGCCAAGGGAGTCATACTCATACTGGGTAACATATCCACGCGGATTTTTCTCCCAACTTTTCCAGCCGGAAATATATTCATAACCCATTCTGGTAATGGGATCTTTCGCTTGTCCGTCGGCGGTAATAATTCCCTTTTCAACAACTGCACTAGGTAGACCATATTGGTCATATTCATAAAGGGTTACATGTCCTTCCGGATCCTCCTTCTTGATGAGATTCCCAGTTTCCTCATCATAGGTATATTTCGTCTGCAACCATTGGGCACCATCCCACTGGGCAACAATTGCGGGCTGCCCAAGAGACGTGTAAACATGGTAGGTGATTAGCACTTGATTATCTAAGTTACCGATCCCGGACGGAGCATAGTTTTTCACTGCCTTGCCAACCAACAAGTCGCGGGAATAACGTTCCAATTCGGGCTGGGAAGCGGGTGGTGCAGGCCATTCGACGGCAGAAGTAGGCTGAGAATTGGTATTTAAATAATACATCCAGGACTCGGTTACGTTAACCCGGTCATTACCTTGACTATACTGTTTGGTATAGATAACATTTCCCCAGTTGTCATAGGTGTAATTAACCTGTGTGTAGCTGTTGCCCCGTCGGGTGATGGTTTGTGTGGGGCGCATCGTTGCAACATTGTATTCTGTTTCTGTTGTTTCTAAAAGTTTATTCGTGGCCGCATCATAGATTTCCGTTCTATAATTCAAGGAGAGCACATGAGTATTCCAGTAAACCACTGGGAACCAGAGTTCAAGAGTTCCTCTCACATGAGCGGTTTTCTCTTCCCAGCGGTATCGTTTCTTTTCTACCGCTCTATAATGGTAAACAATCTTTTTCTTGCCATCATTTTCTGTCGTTTTACTGATTAGGGGCTGTCCGTGTTTATAATAATCAAAATCATATTTATACGTAGTTGTTTTTACTAAAGGTCCGCCATCATAGAGATATACGCGAACTCGTTCGGCAAGGAGGCGTTGTTCCAAATTAAGGCTCAACGTCACGGAAACAGGAATAAATAAAAACCATTCCACATTGCTATTCCCATACATATATGTTGGTTTATCGTATGCGATTTCAATTTTACCTTGTCCGGGAGCAATTAATGTTTTTAACGGATATACAACCTGGGCTTGCAATCTACCATACAGTTCAATATCGTCAAAGCCGAAGATGGAACCGACCAGGCCTCCAATGGGTCCGGTCACGACCTTCAGCAACATTGTTACTACATTGATTTTTGTACCCGCTTCCCCACCAAACATAAGTTGGAAATCATAATCATATTTACAAAGGCGCCCGCCGGCGTCTACAGCAGACTTCAAAACTGAAGTCCAAAAATCTAGGCTGTAACGGATCTGCCGATTGTAGGGGTCATTTTCTTCCCAGATTTTGGTGATGCGGGGCCAGAGCAAAGACAATTCATAGTCAAACCGGACCCGGCGTCCAACGCTATCTTCGATGTAATCGAGGAGGAGGCCGTTATAATGGAAGGACACACTGTTCAGCCCAGTTGGATCTATCATCTTGGTCGTACGGCCTAATGGATCCATCTCATAAACCGTACCGTCCTTCATCCTCAATGTATACCCCAAAGCATACCATCGACTTTTGAAGATCTTCTCGTGTGATTTCTGGATATTTCCAATATTAACCACTAATTGCGTAAGGTCAAAAGGCATTTTGGTCTGAACCAGTTGGAGGGTAAAGTCATCGCCCTCGTGTTGTTCAAATTCTAGAACGCGCATATTAGGAGAATAAAATGGGACGGCGGTCATTTTCATTTCATTGATGGAATGCATTCTCCCATCGGCGGTAACCAAGATCAAGGTTGAGTTCGCCGCTTTCATGTAAGGAATATTCAGGCGCCAACCCAAGCCCATTGAATAAGCATAGTCACCCTGGTTAAAGAGATATTGTTCGACGATACTTTGAATGCTGGCCAAACCATCAAATCCGAAATTGCCTTCAGATTGCCATTGGTTAACTTGTTCAGCAATTTCGACGGCATCTTTTATTTTGGCCGGAATGTCTCCTACACCAGGATTAATCAGGTTTAAACCGAGGCGGCCGTTAATTCCAAGCGCAAAGGCATCACCCCGGGCGGTAGCCGTATCATAGCGGCGGGAAAGGACAAAATCAAAACCATTCCTTCCCGGTAAGACAAGTTCGGTTACTTGTGTACTAGCAGTCCCCCCTTGCGGTGAAACCGCAACCCCCTGGTGCACGGAGTAGGACTGAAGTGGGGAATAACCCGCATCCTTATACTCCTGGGGCGATAAATCCTGGAGAACGGTTGCTTGCACCGAGAAACTACTAAAGTGGTTGGTTAAGAAATAGATCGTGTTATTCTCCACATCAACTCCAGCCGAAGGGATCAGGAACCATTTATCAAAGACCGGATCATAATGGTAAACCCCTAAGTTATGCTCAGGAAATCCCTCCGGAAGGAGGCTTTCATCGTAGGTTATCTTCCCGATATAACCTTGTTCCATTTGGAGATTTTCTTCCGGGGCGCTTTCCCCTTCCTTAATCGCCATAAATTCGTAAATCGGCCCGACGATGGGGTAAATTGCCTTCTCCTCTAAATGCTCACTGGTAACCTCAGTGATTTGGATCTCGGCGATCCCCTCCGGTAGAACTTCTTGGGGAATAACTAATACCACATCTTCATATTCAACAACTGCCCCAGTTTCCGGATCGTATGGGGCAACCGCCAAGCCAACAATCCCTTCTTTCCATAAGGTAAACTCGCTTTCGTTCGCGGCCCGGTCAATTGCTTTCACCCGGTATTCATAAGTGCTCCCCAGTTCAAGCTGATAATCATAAAGTTCTTCGCTTTCAGTTATGTAGTGGCTTTCCCCTTGCGGGTTACGTTCAACAATGTACAGGACAGTATCGGGACTTGGTTTGTCCCACTTAATTACCATTCTTTCGTTACCTGGGATTACTCTAAGGTTCTCGGGTATTGGCGGCGGAGTCGTATCAATGTAGATTTTGGTTTCGGCTTCCGTTATCCATCCGGCCTTATCGACTGCCCGAACAATAATTGTATGTTCCCCATCCCGCTGGGGCGCAAGCTGATATGGGCTCTCAACCCGTTTAAACTCTCCGTTGTTAATCGCCAGCTCATAATGGCTAATTCCACTGGTCGCATCAGTAGTGCTAAAAGTGATCACCGGTTGGGGATTGTTGGTCCAACCATCCGGGTCAGCGGTTACCGTAAAGGCTTCCGGCGGAGTCGTATCAACCAGGATGTTAAATACGTAAGTGGCAGTGTTGCCCGCTATATCCTGCGCCTGAACCGTAATTTCTACCCATCCTTCCGCCACAGTCAATTCACCAGTAAAAGACAGACCGTCCAACAAGGCAGCCTTGTCGCCGACAAAGACAAAGACCGGACTTTCATCCGTTACCTTCCCGGAAACCTGCACCAGCTTGCTGGCGGAAAGATACCCTTCAGCGGGTAAAACTTCGCTGATCAACGGCGGGGTAGAATCCCGGAACACCGTAATTTCCTTTTCAGCTGTCGCTCCCTGTTCATCAATAGCGATCACCCTTATTGGGTTTTCACCCTCAAGTAACGGAATTTCAAGGCAGTAGAATCCGCCGGTGACAGGCGCTTCGTTACCATTAACTAAGACCTTCACCCGACCAACACCGGCGACCATACCGGAAACGCTGATTGTCGGGTCGGCGGTATACATCTGTTCTTGCGGATTGTTAATTGTCAAATGGAGTTGGTGTGATGCGGTACGTCTTATAACCTGTCGGTAATAGGTAAAGTTTAAATTCTTTGTTCGGTCCTTGAAAGTAATTTCAATTAAATTGAAGCCCTCAACTAACGGAACTTCTGTACTGAAAAGCCGATTGGTAACGGCAATCGGAACCCCGTTGACAGTCACCTGATATTTATTGGGTTGTTCGATCCGACCACTAATCCGGTAGGTCTCTTGATCAGTGTAGACTAGTTGATCCGGCTGATCGATACTAAAATCACCGGGCTTGCCAAGAGTAACCCAAATTTCTTTCCTGTTTTCCCGGCCTTCGGGATCACGGGCCGTTACGATGACCAAATTGGTCTCCCATGGCTTGAGGTCTAGGTGTGGAAGTTGAACAGTGAAATAATGACCCTGTTGGTCGGCTTTTATTCCATTTACAAAGACTTGACTTTTCGGATTATCCACCAAACCTTTTAGTTTTTTATTCCCCCAACCAGTTAAGTCCACATTCTCACCGTCGGTCGGCCAGAGAAGATTAACGGTCGGTGCCTGATCCGTAACCGGGCTCCCAATAACTTGTACTTCGTAAACTTCGGTGCCAGCGGAAGGTTTTACCTTAATTTGGTCAGTAATTACGTTTTCATTAAAAACTAACCAACCATCCGCTTCCACCGCCGGAGTGAGCGGAACCCAATGCTCACCATCTTTAACTTCTAAATAAGCATAGAAGCCCTCTTCTCCCCAAACTCTTATCTTTTCAAGAAGGACTTTCGTTGGTAACGAAATATACTCTTCACCGTTTTTACTAACGTTCGTTAACAACAAACGATCCGTTAAACCGTTACTGTTGATCAGTATTTCCCCGCCATAATTACGTTTTGTTAGACGTGCTCCGGTGAGAATCCAATTATTTTCAGAAACGATAAAACGCAAGAAATTATTTTCTGCCCATAATTCGGCCGGTGATAAATGATACGAATAGATGGTATGCCCATTCAACACGAAAGAAGGAGAAAGGGTGAGCGCCTTTCCGTTTAGTTCGATGGCGAGGGGTTCGGTCAATTCCCCGGCCATGGCTAATTCCAAATAATAGCCACTGTAATAGTTTTCGCCAGCCGTAATTTGCGGACGGTGTTTCGGCTCCCTTCCCCAACACAACACGCCATTGTGATAGACGGTATAATTTTTATTGGCAACAAAATTATAGGCATCCGGATTGAAGCTATAATCGTTCTCTTGATTGTAATTGGACCAGTCGATAGTATTAAAACCCAGTTGGATTTCGACATGATCCTCCGGCGCCAATTTACCGGCCTGGTTTGTAAAACCTAATTCCAGGTAATAATCGGCATCCCGCGTGCTTGGGAAAAGACTAGCAAACCGAGTAGTAACATTTTTTTGACCGCAGGAAGCCCAATAGATATGAGCTTGTTGCGGCTTGTAGGGTTCATTGGTATACCAATAGCGTAGTTTTAGTTCGGCCAAATCTATTTCAGTCTGGCCATGGTTTACCAAACGGATATGATGCTGTATACTGTTTGTTTGTGCGTTCGTATTGACCGATTTATAAAGCAGACTCACAAAAGGCACTGGAGCAATGTTTAAAGGCTCCAGCCCTTGTCCACTCACCATCATTGGTTGGACCATGTTTGAAGAGGATTGCTCATCACCAGAAAGCACTGCTGGTTCAATCCCCCAAACCAACTTACCAGCAATATAGGCTGGGTAATTAAGGTTCTCCAGAAAACCGCCGGTCTGGGCAAGAAAACTAAAGTCATTGCCCTGATTATAATTTGCCCAGTTGGTAGCGTTAAAGCCCAATTGAATCTCAGTTGCATCGCCAGGGCCCAAAATTCCGGCTTCCTCAGTAAAACCAAGCACCAGACAGTGGTCGGCTTCCGGACATTCTGTATCAACAGGTATAAAATCAGTAGTCACGTTTTGCTTTCCGACCGTCGCCCAATAGACATGGGCTTGTTGTGGTGCCGACGGCTCTTTCGTATACCAATACTTGATTTTGACTGTTGAAAGATCAACAGGGGTCAGGCCATTGTTAACCAAACGCACGTGGTGTTGGATGCTGTTCGTAGTGGGAGAAGGATTGACGGATTTATAAAGGACTTTCAGCGAAGCAACAGGAGTAAAAGTTCCGTAGTCTTCCGGGACAATGAACTCTAAATTTAAATCCTTTTCATTTATGGTTTGCGGATAAGCAGTGGCGATTGGATAATGCTGATCCCCACTGTTCGGGCCGTACCCCCAGAATTCTAATTCCGCTAGTTCGACCGCTTCTCCAAGCATGACCAGGCGGATTTGAGCAGTTGTCACCGGCGCGTCCAAATCAATCCGGCGCCAGCCACGCTCACCATATACGCTAAAGTTGGTGAGTACCTGCGAATCTTCTCCGTTAATTGCCTCCAACCGAATGGTTCCCCTCGCCGTTTCGGGTAAAAATACCTTAAAAGTCTCGAGAGTGTATTCCTGGTCAAAAAGGAAGAGAACCTCACCCTGGCGTGCACCTGGTTTTGTCTGCCAAAGAGTATAGGTATTACCATCGTTCAGGTGTTCAGCGGGAGAATACTCCATGGTATCAGTGGAGGAAAAAACGGCTTGGGGAAGAATCAGCCGACGGATTGTCCGGTCTTCCTCGCCTAGAACTTTTGCTTCCGATAAGTAACTTTTCATTACTCCGTTTCCCTCGAGGCGAAGGCGAAGGGCATTCGTTACCACCCGGTCGTAAGATAAATCAACAATTCCGTTCTCGGGAAGAACGTTCAGTGACGCGGCAAGAAAAGGAAACCATTGTCCTTCTTGCTCATATTCGACTGTTAATACCGTTCCCGGTGCCAATTCACCGTCAAGTTTTAAGCCATAGATTAGAGCTGTTCCATCCAAAATTATGTCTGCATAAGCATAAGTCGATTCCGGTTTGAATCCCCAGTAGGTACTGGGGTCCCCATCAATTAAATAACGGGCGGGTTGAAGAGGATTCGTCGATGAACTGGCCAGAACTTGAGCTATGGAAAGATGACCACAACTTGCGGCAACCGGAATTGCCACAAGAAAACTAAGAAGAATGAGCCCGATCAGACATAATGAGACTTTCTTTACCATTTGGTATGTCCTCCCTGCAACCTTTTGGCGTTTCTCTTCCTTGTGGCCAAACCTGTTAGGCTTCGCGCTTTTAGTCTTCATTGTTTAATTCCCCCAATTCCTCTGGTGAGAGAATCGTCAATTCACTGTCGTAATAGTCACCAGCCAAATTGTTAAAGAAGTAATTACCGGTTAAAATGGGCGTACAATCTCCATCTTCTTTGATTCCATATATTTCATTATTGAAAATTCCACAGTTCACGATCGTAGGTGAAGCATTATATAAATGTAGACCTACGACGTTCCCCGTTAATTCAACCGCTTCAAAATAGGGAGCATTTTCCACAACAGTGATGCCCCGAATCGCTCGTTCAATAAAGGTGTTTGTAAGCAGTACGTCCGCACCGGGGTTGATCCTTAGCCCCTGCCATTTTAGTTGGGAGGAATAGTTAGGATCGATGGTTAGCACGACTTTTTCGTTTTCCAGCCCATTAACCTCTAAATTGCCTTCAATCACCAAGGCTTTTTCAGGCGGGATTTCGACGGTAGTTCCGGGTTCTATGGTCAGCCTGATTCCAGAAGGAACAGTTACCGTATCCCATAACTTAATCCTTCCGGACCAAGTTTCATCCAAGGCCAGACTTCCCGCAAAGGTGTTTGTCACCGTCACGATAATGGTGTCAAACCCTACACCGCCATCATTATCAGTACAAGTTAGCCTTAGTTCATATTCGCCAGTTTCAGAATATATATGTTTAGGTTCCTTCTCCGTCGAAGTATGACCATCACCAAAGTCCCAGTGGTAAACAGTAATTTCCCCGTCTGCATCTTCCACCACCGGTGATAGTGACAGTTCTTTTCCCTTGAAAACGGAACGATCCATGCCCAGATTGACTTTTGGTTTCGCATTTATCCGAATTTGTTGCTTGACCGTTGCCCCCTGGTTACCAGCCAAATCGGTAGCCGTCAATACCAACCAGTAGCTTGCCGGCTCCTGACCGCTCTGATCAAAATTGTATTCTTGGGAAAGTGATGAATCGGTAACAACAACTGTTTTCCCAGAAATGAACTCCGGTTCGTCGCCAGGAATTAGCTTGTAAAGAGCCTGGTTAACTTCGGCCGGTTCACTCACCATCCATAACACCTGGGCCTGACCGTCGTTGGTAACAATCTCTTTCGTGGCATCAAAGGTGATAACAGGGCTCACCGTGTCGACAACCAACTCCCGGAGGGAAGGCGGTGACCATAAGCCAAGCCGGTTTTTGACCTGTAAAGCCAGATAATAGTCGGCTCCTTCGATTAGGTCTTCATCGACGGTGATTAACACATTACCCTCATTTCCTGTTGTTTCGAAAACTGGTGATCGATTCCAGTCCAAATCATCCGCATGTGCCACCAACTGATATCTATATCCCGCAATCCCAGTCTCCAGGTCCTCGGCCCTCCAAAACAGGTTTATTTCTTTCGTTGCATTGATATAATCTTCGCAAGTAAAAGCGGTTATTTGCGGTGGAGTAAGGTCGGCAATGACTCCTTGGTCACTAACCAATTGCGACCAAAGTCTTGTCCCGTTCCGGGCTTGGAATGTCACGTAATAGCAGGTGTTATGTTCGAGTTCTAGATCAAGGTACTCTTCATAATTTTGTGATACAGTTTCTCTTAAAATCCAACCTTTAGTAACCTCCGTTCCGCCCCGGGTCGTGCCCACCGCAAACTTATAGGCTGTAATCCCCGAATGGACATCGGAAGCCTGCAGATGAATTTTAAAGCGGTTCGTAGTGAATGGATCCGGATGTAAAATCCTGAGCTCTTCCACCGTCGGAGGAGAACTATCAACTTTTATGCCATTCGTTATTCCCGCTTGGTCAAACGGCGTGATTACCCCAGCTCGATTGACCCCTCTGATCGAAACGTAGTAGGTTTCGCCGTCTTCAAAACAATTCCACCCCAAATCTTCCGGGGTAATTACCACCTGTTTCTCTTTTACATCCTTTACCCAAAGCCAATCATGTCGATTGGTACTTAATTCAATCCGATAGTAATTTATTGGTGCGTAACCGGTTTGACGGCAATCCCAAGCAACAATGATCTGGTCATTAAAGGTTGTGTATTCACCAAAATCATCTACATCAATTATTTCCGGATAACCTTCGATAATCATCAAACCATCGCTGCGCCCTTCCATCGAAACGAGCCCGGCCTTATTAATCGCCTGCACGGTAAAGAAGTATATTTCCCCCGGCACCAGTGGCAAAGGTTCGGTAACAATCTCACTTTTTTCAACCTTTCGCCCCGCAATTAATAAGGATGGATCAGTCAGCGTACCTAGACTATATTGATAATGATCAATATCCGACTCGTCATCGGAAGCAGTAAAGGTAGCGCGTAAGGAAGTATACCCCGAGGGATCGATCGGTAGATAATCGGTTTCGTCCGCAATTTTCGGCGGGCTAGGAGCAGTAGTATCAATGAGAATACCGTCGCTATAGCCAATGCTTGATAACCCCGCCCCGTTGATCACTTTCACCGCCAAGTAATACCAAACACCTTCCTGTAAACCCTCGGTAATGGTGACGGCGGTTTCGGTGCCGAGCGATTGCCACTGGGTGGTTGACTCCACCTCTCTTGTTGTGAGTAGAGCGATTTGGTATTCCGCATTTCCGGATTCGGGATCAACAGCAGACCATTTCCAATTGAAGTTTAAATGAATCGGTTCCTCGCTGGTATAACGGCCATCATCAAGCACGATGGGCGTCGGCGGTGGTGTGTTATCAACCCGAAAACCGTTGCTGGAAACTTCGCGAATCAGACCGGCACCATTTGTTACCCGTAATGTGACATAATAAGTATGATCTTCAGATAAGGCAAGGCCTTGAATGCTTCCGGCTCCACTGTGATCCAGGGTAATCCAGCCCGCCGTAACCTCATCTCCACCAGGAGCGGTTCCAATCTGCACTTGATAACTGCTTATTCCTGATTCCGGATCAGTCGCCCCCCACTTGAGATATAGTTGGTCAGAAGTACAATAGGTTCCATCGTCGATATATACCTCCTCAGGAGAGGTCGTATCGACAATTATCCCATCGGTCATTCCGACAACCGATGTGTTCCCATCAGCGTAAACCCCACGGACGGCAATATAGTATTCTTGACCGTTTTCGAGATGAAGATTGGTCAATAGATAACTATATCTTTCTCCCCTCTTTTCCGCAGCAATCCGCTGCCAATCAACAACTGTTACCGGTTGCCCTTGGGATAATGATAATACCCGATAGTCATAGCCGATAACTTCCTTTGGCTTATCATCAAAAGTCCAGGTAAAATGGAGTTCACTATCAGATGCAGTAAATTGCCCATCGTCCCAAACCACCGGTTTTACCGCCAGATTTGGATCGATTTTAATTGGATTACTGGCCTTCTCCGCAAACAAACCAGCAGCATTTTCCACCCGTAGATTTATGTAATAAGTTCCGGCGGATAAATTTTCTTCGATCCTTATTTGCTGCCTTTTATTTAGGTTAGCAAGGGTAAACCAGCCTTCAGTCTCTGGCGACCAGCTTCGGGAAACATCATTTTGCCCAGGCCTAGTCCCAATGGAATATTGGATCTTTTCCAATTCAACCTCATCTTCAATCCGCAAGGAAACGGGAATAAAGGACCCAGGCAGAATCTGATAAATCTGATCTGCCCCCGTAATCTCCAGTTTGTTCCCGGCAATCAGTTCTTTAATCTCCGGCGGAGACTGGTCAATGATTAACGGTGGCGAATATTTGTTATTCACTTGATCCAGTTTATCTGTCGCCCGAACGGCCAGATAGTATACTTGCCCGTTAGTAGGGGTAAAGTTCGTCTTAAGCTCTTCAAGACTGTTAAACCAGGTAACATTTTCGTCAAGCGGAAGCTGATCGAGGATTGCGTACTGCACCGCTTTAATTCCGCTTCCCCCTTGGTCACTAACTTCAACCTGAAGTTGCAGCTTTGCAAAGGAACTTAAATAACTTTTGTTCTGGCAAACCCGTACCGGTTCAGGAGAAACCTCCCCAATTTGCGGCGCCTTTGAGTCAATGGTCACGCCAGGACTAACATGCAGTCCCGTGCTTAATCCGACACTATTAAAAGCCTCGACCACAAAATGATAGGTCCTATTCTCTTCCAACCAAGCGGCCTCCGCCACCTGGGCAAATTGTTTTCTGTGTCGGGGGAAATATTCTTCAATCACTTCGAATCGATCGTTCGGTAGGGTTTCCAGGGAATTTACTTCTTCCGGTGTGACAATGGCATACCGGAAATAATCTATATTGGTCAAATCCTCCTCCAGTTCCCATTGGGCGGTTATACTATTGGCATTCGTCGTATATAAACGGCCATCTACCTCCCGCCCAAGCACTTTTAGGTTTGATAAAACTGGAGGCGTTGAATCCAGATAGCAAGCCACCGTTTTGGTCTGTTCATTCCCGGCTTCATCCCGTGCAATGACATGCAGGTTATTTCTTCCATTCGGTCCATCGGCAATGGTAAACCGATGTTCTTTGCTTCTCCGCGCAAATTCAAGAACTTGAATTTGCCGGTCTTCCATTGGTACATCCTCTTGATTCCAATAATAGGCGATGGATTGCAAACCACTAATTTCATCGCGAACGGTAAAATCCAGTTGTAAGCGGGAAACAAAGCTTCCGGTATCCTCCGGAGTAACATGAATTACAGGCTTGTCCAAATCGACAGTGAACGAAAGCTCTTCACTAAAGCGATAAACTGGATTTTGCTCTTCATCAAACATGTAACCATCGGTGACCCCAACCTGCCAGGTAAAGGTCGCACCGTTATGTTCTTCATTAATTAGTTCGCCGGAAATAACATAAGATAAACCATCGGGGTCATCCGGATTGTTCGGGCTGACCTTCTCCAATAAAGGATTACCCAGATTGTCTTTTAATGAAAAACAATACGTTAGCGGATCGCCATCAGAATCAACTGCACCAGTAGTACGTAAGACGATTGGTATTGTATTGGCATAACCAAAAGCAATGACCTCTGGGATGGATGGTTCCTGGTTTGGGACAACAAAAGCATACTTATCCGGTTCAAAGTTAGACTCGACTTCACCCCTTTCGTTGCGGGTGAAAACGGCATAATAGTATTTAGAATGGGGTATTATGTTTTGATCGGTAAAACTTAAAACAGATACGGGATACCATTGGCTATCGGTCTGGTCAACCAGTTTTTCTTCCCCGTTACTATCCATTTCTACTTTCCATCTTCGAATCATATACTCGGCAGCCTTAACCGGTTTAAGCTCGAGTTCAGCACGATATGCCGTATAATTTGGGGCTGGGTGAAAGGTAAGCTTATTGACTCCACCTCTTTCCGCCAAGGAATAACCCATTCCCGTTAGCGACGAGGTGCTGTAGTTGCCAGCATGATCAAGGGATTTTACGGTGATTTCCACCTTTTCGTTATCATCTAAATTTGAGATAACATAAGCAGGCAAGTCCGATTGTTCGACCAACTTTTCTTCAAGAATGGATTCGATCTTTCCCTCGCTATTCACGTGTTGCCGCGTATAACTGAGTAAATAGCCGCAAACCCCACTTCGGACCCCACTTTCGCCGGCATCCTCCGCCGGATCCCACTCGATCCGCAGTTGGTTACGACCACCCGTCAGGCGTAGATTAGCCGGAGCATGGGGCGGCGTATGGTCATAGATGATGTCCTTGCTTGAACTACCTATATTCCCCGCTTCATCAGTCGCGTTAACCGTAATGTTTTTCTTTCCTTCTCCCCCACTCAGCTTAATTTTAACGTCAGTAAATGGCGGATTATTACTTGTGTATAATAATCGTTCTCCTTCCATAATCCGAATCTCTTTCGTATCCGGACTAACCGTAACTGGTCTAACCAACACTTCTTGTGAATTTGTAGCAATAATTTCCTTATCGTTGTTAACCGCCAAGATTTTAAAACTAATTTCCGGAGCGGTAATATCCCTTTCAAAGCTGTAATAATTTTGGGAACGGACTGTCCTGTAGCCATCATTTACCTCAACATACCATCGGTATATTCCCTCTTTAGTTAGATTGGCGGTAACAAAAATCTCGTCTGCGTCCGATTGACTGTTGGTCTGACCAACTAAGATAAATTCACTTTCTTCAAAATTACCGTTATTATTGTTGTCATACCCCAAATAAAAGGAATAAAGCAACGGATCCCGGTCCGGATCGATAAAAGGTTTAATCCGAAGGTCAATTTGGTTCTTATTGGTTTTTATCCCGTTGACCGGACCAATAAGCCCTTGTTCGGCGGGCAGAGTATTTTCGATGGTAATCTCATAAGGAATACTCGGTTGGATATTCCACACTGCTTCTTTTGTCGAAGAGTTTTTGGTTTCGATGATATAGCGGTAGGAACCATGGGGTAAAAGTGCAGCGGAGCTGTTTTCATAAATAACTTTTTCCCCCTCATTGGTTATGACGAACCCTTTATTCCCGATATCTTTGATTTGAAAAACGGAACCCGCCGGTAGAGAAATTCTAAACCAATGGGAAACTGCTTCCGCAATATATGTGACTTGACCCTTTTCCACAATTTTCCTTTGACGTATATAGCGGTATTGCTCAGCTTCTTCCCCCAATGATTTCAGTTCTAAACGCACATAATGTTTGCCCGAGTCTTGTTCCCAGCCACTGGCATGGCTTATTATGCGTGCCGTGGCAGGAGCGGTTACCACTTGCCCAGGAGACCACGCCGAGTAATTCCCAGCCAAGTCTTTAGCTCTAATCTTATAACTAATTTCCTGATTTGGCTTGAAGATGATTTTCTCACTAGAGTTTATTTCCGTTAGATCATGTAATGGGTATGAAAGAATCGAACCATTAACGCTCTTTATATTCTATTCGTAAGCGGTTTTTGAAGACCACCTGGTAACGATTCATAAACTTGGAGCTCATAGGAATCAATAATCTGATGATTATCGCTTGAAGGTTGCCAATTGGCAGTTACTTGCGTTGTTGACACATTTGATTCTGGTTTTAAAACAGGAGTGGTTGGGGGGTTCGTATCGATTATAAATTTAAATGCTGGAGATGGATAACCGTTACTCTGATTGTTTGCCATGTCGGAAGCGAACACTTGCAATTCATAATTCCCATCTTCCAAATTGGAAGGCGGTGAGTTTAAAAATCCCCTCTTTAATTCAATTTTATTCTGAATCGTAATGTTTAAGGGATTAGAACCACCATCCACATCAATTCTTTGGTTATCCTTAAATAATTTTATTTCATAGTGTTTAAATCCACTAATCGGGATAAGTTTCCCCTCGTAATATTCTTCAACTTCTTGAAACCGTGTCCAGTTTACGACCGGACTATTATCATTTGTGTAATATATACCGTTTCTAGTAACACCATTGGATTCGATAGTGATTCTAAAAGCAGCTTCAGGTAAAGGCGCGGCTTTATCCGGGTAAAGCTGCGCTGCAGGATTACTAGAAAAAGTTGCATCGCCGTAACCGTAGAAGATTTTTGCCGGGTAATCGATGGGATAAGGATTACCATTACCACGATTTTTTCCATTCGATCCCGTTCCCGCTTCTCCGCCCAAACCTTTTTTAGACTCGATCTTACCATCCAGATCCAAATAGGTAGAGATGATCTCAATTTGCCCGGCCGCTCCACCGTTTCCACCTTTGCCGCCATCCGCTCCAGAACCGACCCAACCAGGATCCCCGCCATCCCCTCCTTTGCCACCTTTTCCGCCGTTGGCCGTTATGGTTCCGGAGGAGGAGAAAATAAAACGTTCTGCTGTAATCGTTATATTACCTGCCTCACCACCGTTGCCTCCATCTCCTCCCCGGCCCGGATCGACAAAATGCACGAGATCATCATCCCCACCATTTCCGCCTTTGCCGCCCTGACCACCATTGGTATCAATTGTCCCGGAGATCTTCAGTTGTCTTGTATTTAAAATTAAGTTTTTTCCGTTTTTCCCTGATCCACCATTGGAACCGTTTTTACCAACACCCGCCTTACCTTGGTTTTTTCCGTTTTGGCCGGCAAAATCAATACTTCCATAAATCTCACAACTATCAGCGGTAATTTTTAAAGTAAAGTTTTGATCCGCCTTGTTACTGTGATAGGTTATTTTCCCTCCTGTATTGACAATAAAATTACCAGCACTTAGGTTTACCGTTCCCGTCATGTCAATATATAATGTGCCGTTTATTATGATTTGGTCGGTATTATTAAATGAAGCTATATTTGAAGAATTAAGGGTAAATGAAGTCCCTGCTGAAATTGTTATGGCGTTAATACTTTGTGTAGCAATCAACAGTAAAAGTACCAATAAAGACAAGAGAAGAAAGGTTTTTTTTCGCATCTCATATACCTCTCCTTATAAACCGATTAAAAAAGATTATTCCGCAATGGAAAACCAGATGGGGTATTTGTTATTACCTTCAAACTCGGTAATTCTATTAATTTGGCTGCCGTCGGCAGTCATCACATAAATGTCTTCTTTATTATTGCGCATCGAAACAAAGGCGATTTTTGTCCCACAAGGAGACCAAGAAGGAGCATAATCATGATATTCAACACTATTTGTTAAATTAATGAGCTTTTTCCCGTTCAATTCGATAACACAGACGTCAAACATACCATTAAATTCCTTCGCAAAAGCTAATCTCTCTCCATCAGGCGACCATGATAGCGGTAAAGGTTCTATATCATGGATAGATTCGGTTAAAGTAACTAATAATTGTTCCTCCCCAGTAGCCAGATGGATTACGAATAACTCAAAATTGCCTTTGGGGTTTGCGACATAAGCAATTTTCTCACCATCAGGGGACCACGCCGGAAGACAAGAATAATAATTTTGGTCGGTAATTTGGTTGATTTCGCCCGTAAGTAAATCGAAAATAAAAAGGTTTGAAGACGACAAATCATCGTCAAAACTCATATAAGCAATTTTAGTACCATCCGGTGACCACCGGGGACCATTTACCAAATTGTTCGCCTTTAAAACTATTGCTTTATCACTTCCGTCAAGGTTCATTGCTTTGAGCGCTTCATCTTCATGGCAGTAATAGACAATCATCTTTCCATCGGGAGAAATATGAGGTAGAACGTCATGGTGATCATTTTGCGTCAAATTTACCCGGTTCGTTCCATCGGGATTCATAATCGCCCTGACCCCCTAATTCCGGAGATTATGCCACTAAAACTTGAGGTTTTATAGAATTA
>NZ_JAAKDE010000025.1 GCF_013664685.1 Capillibacterium thermochitinicola | reverse complement strand
TGCTATGCAGTGACTCCTCCTTTTTTACCGAACTATGGAATTTTAGACTGCCATTCTCGGTATTCTTATACTACCACAAACACATAATCATATTGCATTAAATTAATTTCTTTATGGACACAAGAAACGATGAACAGTAGACAAATAAGAAAACTAAACGTTTAAGATTACTGTTCCAATGAAAACCAACAGAGGTACATTTTTATGCTCAATCTTCCTTTTTTGGTATATACATATTTCGTAAGCCAAAAGGAAGAAAGCACCACACACACGGTTTATTGGGGAAAAATACAACCCCATTTCTTCCCCTAAAAATAATAGACTGAGTGAAAATAAATACATGCTGATGAAATCTAGCCAACTTCGCATCTTTTGTAGATATTCCTTTACCAGTTTTTTACTCTAATGAATTTGTACATCTAGCCAAATAAAGCAAGATTTATTAGAATGTCCATTTATGGTAAACCCAGGGATAATATATCACAATTGCGCAAATATTAAAAACCCCTATTTTGGCAAATAAATAGCGAAAATAGTCTTTTTCCTACAAATGGCACTATTTTCACCATATTATTAGGAATTACGGCTTATAACAGGCGTGTTGATCCCCCGAATCTAAAAAAGCGGTAAGTCATCTTGACCTACCGCTAAAATTATTCTTTTTAAATAGCATATAACGTAAGTCAGACCTCTTGCTTCAGCTTCGCCAGGACCCTTCCCGCGGTTTCAATAAATAAACAGACATCAAACACCATTTGGATTTGGTCTTCGTGCGAACAGAGCAAGTCCTTTGTTTCTTCCCAAACTTGATCGGCTTCTTCCTTTCGCCCCGCCAAGAGATTAAGGAGGGCCGTTACGAACCTGTCATAAACCTCGAGGAAAATACCGAGGTACCGCCAAGACATACGGTGGCATTTGTTGGTAAGGTCCCGGTTGGCGGCGACCAACGCCTTCAATTCCCCAATTACCCGCTTTGTTTGGTGAAGCTTCTCAAGAAAACGGACTTCATCGAACTGCGAAGACCGCCCCGCCCACGGATCCAGTTCATCCAGGAAATCAGGTAATTGGTCCATCAACTCCCGGCATTTCTCCCCGTCCGGCCCAAAAGCGCTGGCGTAATAGTCCGCCGCGATCTCCGAAAAAGAACGAGTCGGGTCCCAAAGCGCCCGGCCGATGACGGTCATCGGCAGTCCCGTGGGCATGAAAGCCCGTTGGACTTGGCAACTGATTAAACCGTTCAAGCCGATTGTTTTTAGATTTTTGATATCCTGATGGGCGGTGCGCGCAATCGTGGTATAGCCGGGGTCAAAATAATGGGCCCACATCAGATGATAGTCAAAGTCAAAAGCATCGCCGGAAAACATTTGCTGCCAAGTCCGGAGGTGAGCCAGGTTCTCCCGGACACTGGAGGGAAACTGTAATTGGTTCCTGACATAGGGCGGGATGGTCTGCTCCGCCAGCCGGTCGGGAATCGACTGCGTATAAGACCGGGTAATCGGGGCAAACATCAAGACAAAGCGTTCGGGATTCTTGATTCGTTCTTTTTCCGGAGCCCACAACAGATCGACGTAGACCAAAAAGACAATCCGCGTCTTCAGTCCCGCGGCGGTCAACTGTTCGTCCAAATCGTTCAGCATTTGGACATAAAAATCCGCCGGACGGGCCTTCCCACACTCCGCACACTCGCACTGGTTATTCGAACCGTCGGCCAGCCAAAAATGGAGGAGGTCAATCCCGGGGTGCTCCTGAAGGTACCGCACGATCTCCCCGACGATCATCTCTCGAACCTCCGGGTTGCTGTAACAAAGGTTGGTATTGAGCGGAATGCCCTGCCAAATTTGGCGTTTCCCCTTGATCTCCGCCAAAAACGGGGCAATTTCCGCCGGTGCCTCCTCGTCCACCTTTTGGTCCCAGCCAAGGCCGGGGAGGCCCAAAGGTTCGCACGTCCAGCCGTGGCCGACGGCGTGATAGAGTAAACCGCGGCGTTTGATCTCCTGTTCAAGGCGGCGCACGATCTCCCGCGCCTCTTCCCTGGTAAAACCGGCGGGTCGTTGTTGCGGGTTATGTTTATGGTCATACCAGCGCTGGAAGAAGGTAAAGGCTTCGCGAAACTGAATGAAGTAGGCGTTCATCCCTACTTTCGGCAACCAATCAATCACCGCCCTGACATTTTCTTCGCTGACCGCCCCTTCGATGCAAATTCCCCGGTGCCGGTAAGCCGCCCGCTCACAAACAGTTGCGTTCAAATCCGCCAAAGCTTTCCTGGGAATCAGCTCGCCATCATCCCCGGGCCGAACCCACCGGCAGCCGGCTGCGGTCAGGAAACGATAAACCGCCAGCAGCAGACTGCGGGGGTTGTTTCCGGCGATAACGCCCTTGCCGTTTTCCACCCGGATATAGACGGCGTCATCCCAAACCGGATCCGTAACTTCCGGCGTTTCCAGACCCGGAAAATCGGCGAACAAACCCAGCTGCAAAGTGGGTACACCGGGGGTTAAACCGGAGGGTGGTTCTTCAGCAAATACCACCTCTGTTTCTTGCCCCAGCATTAAACGGAGATACTTCCCCAATTCCGCAGCGGCAAAGGCGGTGGTTTCGTTGTTGGTTTTGAGATGAATCCGCACGACTTTTTTCTGCCCAATCCCTTTTAACTCCATTTGCTTTACTCCTTAAATCATTTTATTTTTATTTGCTCTATTCATTAGTCGAACCGAGAACAATGCCACTGACAAATTGTTTCTGCAAATGGCTAACTTCTTTGTTGTCCGCATAAATGTTGGCAATTAAAAAGTTCTGCTCACCCTCCTACACCGGATATTCAAACCATTGGTGAATGACAAGCCCAACGGCCCCACGAAGATCGCTCTCCTTGCCAAGCTCGGAGCCGACAATCGCCGGCGGGGTTTTCCATTTGTTTTTTTGGAAAAACGGACGGCATTTTTCAACAACATCCTGCACAAACTGGGGATCAGCCACCCCCCAAAAGCCGCCGATCACCACCATTTGCATACCGAAAAATGATTCCGCCAGGATAACAATCCAGGCCAAAACCGTAATCGCCTCATTGTACAATTTAAGGGCAACCGGGTGTTTTTCCTTGATTAACTGGTAAAATTCCTTTTCATCGGCGATTCGCTCGCCGGTCAGTTCCTCAAAACGGCGAAAAACCAAGGGTAAATGCAGGTAATCATCGACCGTACCCTCCAGCACCGGCAGGTTCCCAATCTCGCCCGCCATGCCAAAAGGGCCGGAAATCAGGCGCCGCTCACTAATCAAACCCGCCCCGACGCCGGTATCGGTTTTTAAGTAAACAAGACTGGAAACATCTTTGGCGCAACCAAACCATAACTCGGCCAAAGCCGCCGAATTGGCATCGTTTTCAATAACGACCGCCGCCCCCGTCCTTTCCTCCAAAAGCTTCCCGAGCGCTACGTTATTCCAACTGAGATTGTTCGAATGAATAATCCGCCCCGACTTGTTGTCGACCACCCCGGCTACGGCCAGGCCAATGCCGACGATCTGTTCTTTATCAATCCGGCTTCCTTTCACTAATAACCACAATTCTTTGACGATCTCATCGATTAAATCATCGGGGACCAGGGAAAGGGGAACAAAGCTGCGTTTTGCAATGACCTTTCCCTCCAAATTCGTAACCGATAAAATCGCTTCACTACTCCGCAGATAAATCCCGACGATAAATAACTGATTGGAATTAAGCCGAAAAAGTTCAGGCCGCCGTCCACCGCTTGATTCCTCATGTCCAACCAGAACAACAAAGTTCTTCTTTAATAACTCGCTAAGAATTCTGGTGATCGTCGGCAAACTAATGCCGGTTAACTTGGACAACTCCGCGCGGGAACAACTGCCCTCCTTATAAAGAACCCGTAAAACCGAGATGACATTGACCGTCCTTAAATAACCTGTGCTTGTCAGTGACCCTTCAGGACTAACGGACCGCCGAGCCTTAGTGTATTTTTTGTATAATTCAGACGCGTTCCTTTGTTTGCTCATTACCGCTCACTTCTTACAATTTGTGGTATGAAAATAACTTGATCTAATTTTATCATCCGATATTTACAATGTCAATCACCATTTACCAGCAATCACCCAGGCCCGCACCGGGCACTTGCCGCATCAGACAAATTTTGCGGTCGCATTACGCATAAAACGCAGCAAAACAAAACTCCTGGAAGAAAACCTCTGTCTATTGTCATTTGTCATTAATATTGTCCGCAAAGAATTACCTTGGCCCGCTTCTCCCCGGCCGGGGCCGGTTGGTGTTCGCCCCGGCAGAGATGGCAACGGGAATCGTTCCTTGTTCTTTATTCTTTTGTTGCGCGGGCAGCAGAACAGGCGGTGACATACTTTTAAATGTAGACGCCTACTTGCTTCTCCCAAGGTAAGCCGCTTTTACTTGTTGATTGGCCAGCAGTTCCCGGCCGGGGCCCTGCAGGACAATACGGCCGGTTTCCAGCACGTACCCTTGATCGGCGATCCGTAGGGCGGCATTGGCATTCTGTTCGATCAGGAGAATCGTCACGCCCTGCTGGTTGATCTCTTTGATGATCCGGAAGATCTCCTTCACCAGCAACGGAGCGAGCCCCAAGGATGGTTCGTCCATCATTAAGAGCCGCGGCCGGGACATTAAAGCACGCCCCACCGCCAGCATCTGTTGCTCGCCCCCGGAAAGGGTCCCCGCCAGTTGCCAGGTGCGCTCCTTGAGAATGGGAAAAAGGCTGAATACCCACTCGAGGTCAGCTTTAATCCCCTTTTCGTCCCGCCGGGAGAAAGCCCCGATCCTTAAATTCTCCAGGACGGTCAGCTTGGGGAAGATCCGCCGCCCCTCGGGAACTAGGGTTATTTGCTGCTTTGCCATATTGTAGGTCTTTTCCTCAAGCAAATTCCGGCCTTTAAACAACACCCGGCCACTGACCGGCTTCACCAGGCCGATCACCGTCCGCAGAGTGGTGCTTTTCCCGGCTCCGTTCGCCCCGACCAAGGTGACGATCTGACCCTCTTCCACCTCCAGGCTAATTCCTTTTAAGGCCTCAATGCCCCCGTAGGCAACTACCAAGTCTTCAATCTTCAGCATCTTCATTAACCCCCAAATAGGCTTCGAGCACTCGTTGGTTATTTTGAACCTCCGCCGGCTTCCCGCTGGCAATCAACATCCCGTAGTCGAGCACATAGATGCGTTCGGAGATGTTCATCACCACATCCATGTGGTGTTCGATGAGGAGGACAGTCAGATCAAACTCGTCCCGGATCTCCTGGATAAATCCGGTCAAATCCTCCGCTTCCTTCGGGTTCATCCCCGCTGCCGGTTCATCAAGGAGCAGAAGTTTGGGGTCGGTGGCCAAAGCACGGGCGATCTCCAACCGCCTTTGCAGCCCGTACGGCAAGGCACTGGCCCGCTCGTCCCGGAGATCGATCAGGCCCACCCTTTCCAGCAAGGCCAGGGATTTTTCCCACATCTTCCGTTCTTCCCGCCGGTAGCTGGGGAGTTTAAAGACGGCTTCCAGGTAATTTGCCTTGAGATGGAGATGGTTGGCGATCAAAACATTTTCCAAGACGCTTAAACCCTTAAACAGCCGTATATTCTGAAAGGTTCTGGCGATCCCGGCCTTGGTAATCAGGTCCGGGCGCAGCCCCGTAATCTCCCGATCCATAAAGAAGACCCGTCCCTGGGTCGGCTCATAGACGCCGGTAATGATATTAAAGACGGTGGTTTTCCCGGCACCATTCGGGCCAATCAGACCGACAATCTCCCCGGCGGCCAGTTCCAGGTTAAAACTCTTGAGGGCGGTGAGTCCGCCAAAGTTCATGGTGACATCTTCTAGCTTCAAGAGACTCATCGGTCAACCACCCCTTCAGTACGCTCTTTTTTAAAGAGGCCGCGTAATCGCCGGTAGGCCTTGCTCGCCAGGAGCCGGTCCCAGCTGAACTCATTGGTGCCCATCAGACCATGCCGGTAAAAAAGGACCACAAACATGAGCAAAGCGGAGAAAACAACCGAGCGCATCCCCACTTTCCCTTGGATCACAACAAAGCCCAGATTGATGGATTCGTCCAAGAAGCGCAGCACTTCGTTGGCGATGGTAACGATAAATGCGGAGATGATCGAGCCGGTGAGGCTTCCCATCCCGCCCAGGACCACAATTAACAGGATGTTGAAAGTAAACATTGAACTGAACATCTTGGGATCAATGGTTCCCAGCAGGTTCCCCAGGAGGCCTCCGCCAATCCCGGCAAAGAAAGCGCCGATCACAAAAGAAAGGGTTTTGTGGCGCGCCAGATTAATCCCCATACTCTCGGCGGCGATCTCATCCTCCCGGATCGCCTTCAAAGCCCGTCCGTAACTGCTATTGATCAAGGAGACCAAAAAGACCAGGGTAAAGGCGGCCGTGCCGAAACTCCACCATAAGTTGGTCAGCGCCGGGATCCCCTTCAGGCCCAAAGCGCCGTTGGTAATACGCTGGGTGTTGGTAAAGACCACCCGGATAATCTCGGCAAACCCCAAAGTCGCGATGGCCAGGTAATCGCCTTTGAGCCGGAGAACCGGCGCGGCGATTAAACCGCCGACCACCGCCGCCAGAAGGCCACCGGCCAAAAGCGCCAACGGGAACGCCAAATTAATCTGGTCGAGCGGCTTGATTAAAGGTGCCAAGTAAAAAATCTGATTTTTGACCGCGGGCGGCATGGTCAAAAGGGCGGTGGTATAAGCGCCGACGGCCATAAAGCCCGCGTGGCCCAGCGAAAACAGACCGGTAAACCCGTTGATCAGGTTCATACTCATGCCCAAGATCGCGTAGATGGCGCAGACATTTAGAATCCGCACAATGTATAAATCCAGAAAGTGCTCGGCGAAAGCAATGAACCCCAGCAACAAGAGGACAGAGACTGTCGTCAAAACTCGGTTTCTGGTTTTTATCTCCATGCTCACACCTTCTCTGCTGTTTTCTCGCCTAAAATTCCCGTTGGCTTTGACATGAGAATCAGAATCAAGAGCACAAAGGCAAAAGCATCCCGGTAGCCGGTGAGGTTGGGCAGGAAGGCAACCAGCATAATCTCGCCAATGCCGAGGATAAACCCGCCAATCACCGCTCCGCCGATGTTGCCGATCCCGCCAATAACCGCCGCAATAAAGCACTTCAGCCCGGGAACAACCCCCATCAGCGGTTGGATCTGGGGAAACTTCATTCCCCACATAATCCCGCCCACCGCGGCCAGGAGAGAACCCAAACCAAAGGTAAAGGCGATGGTCCGGTTGATATTGATCCCCATCACCTGGGCAGTTTCTTGGTCCATGGAGACGGCCCGCATCGCCATGCCGGTTTTGGTTTTATTAATCAAATACATCAGGCCGAGCAGGGCAATAAAGGTTACGATGGGAATGTAGAAAGTCAGCTTTTGGATGGCAACCGTGCCCACCCGCACCACGTCGGTAAAGAGCTTGGGCGCGGGAAAAGGCTTTGGCACCCCGCCGAAGAGGACGATGGTCAGGTTCTCCAGGAAAAAGGAGGCCCCGATCGCCGAGATCAGGAGCGAAATTTTCGGCGCACCACGGAGGGGCCGGTAAGCAACGGCCTCCACCCCCATGCCGAGAGCGGCGGTGAGCACCAGTACCAGGGGG
Organism: Capillibacterium thermochitinicola; assembly: GCF_013664685.1. NCBI lineage: Bacteria > Bacillati > Bacillota > Capillibacterium > Capillibacterium thermochitinicola. The sequence continues at coordinate 47,520 of NZ_JAAKDE010000025.1, read as the reverse complement.
AAGGTGATGAACCACGGAATCCCAAAAGTGGCAATCCCGAAAAACGCGAAGTAGGTGGCCATCATAAAGATGTCGCCGTGGGCAAAGTTAATCAGGCGGAGAATCCCGTAGACCATGGTGTAGCCGATGGCAATCAAGGCATATAAACTGCCCAGCGAGATCCCGTTGCTAAGGTGTTGGAGGAAGAGATCTAGAGTCATGTAAACACCCCGATTTGTCTTTTCTATAAAGACCTGCCTCCCCCGGCGCCCCGGAGGAAGCAGGTCTTGGGTTCAGCTTATTGTTGCGGCGCAATCGTATCCAGGTAGGTAAACTTCCCGTTCTTAACCACTTTGATCACGGCATTCTTAATCGCATCGCCGTTGGCATCAAGGGTGATGATCCCGGCGGCACCGGGGAAGTTCTTGGTCCGGGCGATCTCGTCGCGCAGCTTGACCCGGTCGGTCGTGCCCGCCCGCTTAATCGCATCCAGAATCAGAATATAGGCGTCGTAACCAAGGGCGGCCACCGCGGCCGGTTCTTTATTGTACTCGGCCCGGTAAGCCTCGATGAACTTCGCCGATTCCTCAGTGATCGGGGTCTCGGTGGCAAAGAAGGTCGAAAAGACCGCACCCTCTACCGCTTCTTGCCCGATATCCAGGAATTCCTGGGTCTCCCAGGTGTCCCCGCCGATGAAGGGGCAGGTAATCCCCAGTTTCCGCGCCTGGCTAATGATTAAAGCCGATTCGGTGAAGTTTCCGGGGGCAAAAATGACATCCGGATTTTGGGCTTTCACGTTTGTCAACTGGGCGGAAAAATCTTGGTCACCGGTGTTGTAGTTGGCCAACGCCACAATGCAGTTTTCGTCACCGGTCAGCTGTTTGAAACTGTCCATAAAGAATTTGGCAAGACCGACGGCGTAGTCGTTGTTGACTTCCTGGATAACCGCCGCTTTTCTGGCCCCCAGCTTGCTATAGGCGTAGTTGGCCATCACGGTACCCTGGAACGGATCGATAAAGCAAACGCGGAAATAATAATCGTTTCCGGCCGTCACCAGCGGGTTGGTACAGGAAGCGCCCACCGTGGGAACCTTCCCCTGCCGGACAATATCCCCGGCCGCCATGGAGAGGGAGCTGCCCCAACTCCCGATGATCGCTGTTACTTTTTCTTTCTCGACCAAGCGGGCCGCGGCGGTAGCCGCCTCCACCTTATCCGATTTGTTATCCGCAATTACCAGCTCCACCTTTTTCCCTAACACTTCCGGGTACAGCTTATTGGCGAGTTTAATCCCTTCCACTTCCAGCTGTCCGCCGGCGGCGTTTGCCCCGGTAATCGGCTCAAACACCCCGATTTTAATCACATTGCTCTCTTTTTTGATACAACCGGTCAACGCCGTTGCAAATAGTAAAATAAGCAGTAGAAAAACTATGTTCTTTCCTCGCAAGCTAAATCCTCCTTTTTTAATATTTGATTAACAAAACGATCAATAATACTAAAACCTTTTCGTTATATAGTATAAATATCCTCTTATTATCATTAAATATTTTCAAGCCGGCCGCCATCGCCGGCCAATCCCTGCGCTAAGAAGGAATAAAAATTTTTTCAGTTGCAAACTTCGCCAAGCCCAATCGTTGCCAACACGTCTCCCCTGACATTTAGCCCATCACGATCCAAAATAAAAAAGAGAGCAGGCTACGCCAAGCCTGCTCAAGAGAGTATTTATTGTAAGTTAAGGAAAAGAGGTTAGCCGTTTTAGCCCAATATTTTCCTCAGCAGATTTAACCGGTCTTTATACGGCGGATAACGGAGCGGGAGCTCGAAGGTAAAGGGCTGTTTGAGAATGCTTTTCGCGTGGGAAAAGGTGGCAAAGCCTTTTTCGCCATGATAGGCCCCGAGGCCGCTGGCCCCCACCCCGCCGAAAGGCAGATGGTGATTGGCCACATGCATAATGGTATCATTGATACAACCCCCGCCGTAGAGCAGGTTATTCACCACCCAGGCCTCCAGGTTTTTATCCTTGGTAAATACGTAGAGAGCCAGTGGTTTCTCCCGCGCCCGGATGATCGCAACAGCCTCCTCGAGACGCTCATAGGAGATAAGTGGCAGGATCGGGCCGAAGATCTCCTCCGTCATTAACGGCGAATCGAGAGCCGGCTGATCCACCAGGGTGAGTTCGATCTTCAATTGCGCCCGGTCGGCCGCGCCGCCAAAAATGATCTTATCCTTTTCCGCCGTAAGCATCCCTTGCAGGCGGTCAAAGGCTTCGGGGCGGATGATCCGGCCGAATTCCGGCGACAACAGCGGCTTTTCCCCAAAAAACCTCCGGACCGCCGCTTGCATCGCTGCGATTAAGTCCTGTTTTACCGCCCGGTGGACCAGAACATAATCGGGGGCGACACAGGTCTGCCCGGCGTTGATGGCTTTGCCCCAAATGATGCGCTGTGCTGTTTTTTCGATGTCTGCGGTTTGGTCTACCAGACAGGGACTTTTCCCCCCCCAGCTCCAGCGTGACCGGGGTCAGGTGCTTGGCCGCCGCGGCCATCACAATCTTCCCCACCCGGACACTGCCGGTGAAGAAGATATGGTCAAACCGGTTCTCCAGGAGGGCGGTGTTGACCTCTTTGCCCCCTTCGAAAAGGGCAATGTATTCCGGCGGAAAATGCGCGGCAATGAGCCTGGCCAGGAGCGCCGAGGTCTGCCGGGCATAACGGGAAGGCTTGAGGACGACACAGTTCCCGGCGGCCATCGCCGCCACCAGCGGCGCCACGGTCAACTGGAAAGGATAATTCCAGGGGGACATGACCAAAACGACCCCCAACGGTTGCCGGTGGATATAGGACCGGCCGCCGAAACTGGTGACCGGCGTCGGTACCCGTTGGTCTTTCATCCAGCCCTTAAGGTGCTTCAGGGTGTGTTTAATCTCCGTATAGACCAGGGAAAGCTCGGTGGCGTAACTTTCAAAGGGACACTTCCCCAGATCCTGTTCCAAAGCGGCCAGAATCCGGTCCTCATTTTCCTTGATGGCCCCGTACAAAGTCTTCAGTTGTTTCACCCGGAAAGCATACGGTAAGGTTGCCCCCGATTGAAAGAACTCCCGCTGCGCCGCTACGGTGTTGTTCATTTCCTCTCCCCTTGTCACCTTTCCGCTCCCCCTCTCTCCTTGGGTTTGGACGCCCTAATCCCGGCTCGCCGCCATGCTCAACATGCTCAACATCATTACCCGTTCAACAGGCTGAAGGCTTTCCTGTTATTATAGTATAAAGACTTGAAGATTGGGAAGTACCGGTCGTAGACGGCTTTATGCTCCGGGTTGGGCAGATACCGTTCTTTGACCGGAACCAACTGCCCGGCCGCGGTCAAGTCGGGAAGGAGGCCCAGCCCCACCGCCACCACGAGCGCCGCCCCCACGGCCCCGCAGTTCTGCGGGTGTTCAACGGTCTCGATCTCCCGTCCCAAAACATCGGCCAGGATCTGACAGGTGAGCGGGGCCAAAGCGCCGCCCCCCACCAACCGGATCCGGCGGGCCGCCTTCACTTTGCGCTCCGCCGCTTCCAACTGCCACCGCAGGTGGTAACAGACGCCCTCCAGCACCGCGTGGATCAACTCGGTCTTGCCCGTTTCGAGGCTGATGTTGAAGAACATCCCCCGGGCGTTCGGGTCCTCAAAGGGACAGCGGTTCCCGTGAAGCCAGGGGGTGAAGATCACTCCGTTGCTGCCCGGCGGGACATCTTTGATCGCCTGCATCATATAGTCGTATAGGTTCACATTGACGGTCTCCAGCGACCTCCCGTCTTTATCCCGCAGGTAGATGTTGATCTCATCCAAAGCCAAATGGTCCCGGACCCACTCCAGGCACTTCCCGGCGGTCTCCAGTTCGGCGAAGTAGTGGAAATAGCCGGGATGGGCCCCGATGATCGCGGCGATCATGTTCTTCGTGTCCAGCCGCTGGCGGCGGACAACCGTGGAGACCCACCCGGAAGTGCCCAAATAAATATGGGTGCTCCCCTCGCCGACCGCCCCGGCCCCCACCCCGATCAGCGCGGCGTCACCACCGCCCCCAAAGACGGGAATTCCGGCGGCCAATCCCAGCTCCGCCGCGGCCTGCGGTGTAACCCGGCCGACCAGGTCGGTCGAAGCAACAACCCGGGGTAGATGCTTGGGGTTGACCCCCAGCATCGCGCAGAGCTTTTTGCTAAACCCCCGCCGTCCGGGGCGGGTGTCATACAGCAAGGTGGCAAAGGCGCTGTCTTCGGTCATTACAAACTCGCCGGTGGTTTTCAGGACCAAATACTCCTTCACATCCAGCCATTTATAGACCTTTTCGAAGCTAGCCGGTTCGTTCCGCGCCACCCATTTATACTTCCAGACCGGATCCTTCACACTGGCCGCCACCGCTTTGCTGATCCGGATCGAGTGGAATACCTTGTAAGCATTCAGCCCCGCAATTTTGATTCCACGCCCCATTCCCTCTTTCAGCTCTGCTTTGGCCCGGTTATCCATGTAGCTCATACTCCGCCGGACCGGTGCGCCATTGGCATCGACCAGTACCAGCCCCTGCATCTGGCCGCAGAAAGAGAGGCCGGCGATCTGGTGGGGCGAAATTCCGCTCACCGCCAATACTTGCCTGGTGGCACGGCACATGGCCCGCCACCAATCTTCCGGGTCTTGTTCCACCCCGCCGTTCTCCATCATGTACAACTCATAACCTTCAACCGCATCAGCAAGCAAGGTAATCCGGTCCGTCAGCGCAAAAAGGCAGGTTTTCATGGAGGTTGTACCCACGTCATAGGCCAGGACATAAGTACTCACCGTAAAACCTCCTTTCCCGGCATTCAGGGCCGGCGGCTTTCCGTACCGGGTACATACGCCTGCTTGGCGTACTTTTTCAGGTAAACATAGCGCATGAGCATACTCTCAAACCGGTTAATCGGTCGCACTTTACCGAATAAGGCCGCGCCAATCAGGGCTTTAGCGTTCTTTTGCAGGATCATCGCCACCGCCGTGGCATCATCCTCGTTGGCTCCACAGCAAAGAGCACCGGTATTCTTAAGCAGGACGGCAGCGGATTTCCTTAAGGCCTCGGCGACCCCGTCCTGGTCTTGCCGCTCAAAGGTCCTGACCTCCAAACCAATGATCTGCGCAAAATCGTCCAGGAGCGGTTTTAACCTTACCCCCGCCGCCGCCAGCACTTGCAGTTCCGGGGTGGCCTTGAAGATAATCGCATTTATCCCTGGATTACGCTGGTAAATGGTGCGGTAAAGCCCGGTCTCCGCCAACTGGCCGGCGATCCTTTCTTCGAAAACCTGCCGTGCGCTCTCCCCGTCCGCACCGCCTGGCCCCGCCTCCTCACGGTCGCTATCGGCGTCAAGCCTTCCTGCTGCTCCCGGTCGAACCGGTACAGCCGGGACGGCCGCTTTGTTTTGCCGGAGCGCAAAAGCCGCCAGGGCGTAGGGATCATACTCCGTCGCTCCGCTCAGCTTTAAATACCGGTTGATCACATAGTCGGCGCAGACCTTCTCCAACGCCGCCGCCACGGCGAAGGCCTCCTCCGCATCCCGGCCAAAACAGAGCGCACCGTGGTGTTTCATGATTACGGCCTGGCCGGTGGACTCCGCCAACGCCCGGCGGACCTTTTTCCGTAAAGCCTTCGTCCCCGGCAGGGCGTAATCGGCACAGAGCACCGCCTCGCCCAGTCGCGGATCGGCCCCGCCGACCGGAATCGCTTTTACCGTGGTCGCCGCAATGACGGAAGCGTTCTCCTGGTGGGTATGGATGACAAAGTTGATCTCCGGATGCCGCTTGTAAACTTCGGCATGAATCCCCTTTTCGGAGGAAGGTTTGATCGACCCTTGGTAACTGAGGTCGTCAATCCTAACCTGAACCAGATCGTCCGCGGTCAAGGATTGGTAACTCCGGCCGCTGGGGGTGATGATGAAACTGTCCGCATCCACCCGGCAGCTGACATTACCCCAGGTCCGCGCGATCAAACCCGCTTCCACCAGTCTTAAGCCGGCTTGCAAAACCAAATTTCGGGCTTGGTTAATCTCCATCACAACCTCCCCTTACACCTTAACCGCCACGTTTTGGAAGACATTTTCGAACCGGGCCAGGATATCCGGGAGCATCTCGTCTTCATAAGCCGCACTCGTATAAAGCCGGCTCCCGGCCAAGGTTATGATCCCTTCCGCCATATAGGCGGCACCCATATGTTCCATCTCTTTCTTCCGTTCGGAGGTGGCTTTGATCACGGCCGGAATCTGCCACGGTTTGCGCCAGTTGATGACAAAGTGCATGGTGCCGACCGTCTCCAGGTGGCAGATGGAACCCTGGTTAAAGGCGACGAACGGCAGATGATACTTTTCAATCAATTTTTGCAAACCCGCCGTCAATTTGTCCCCAAACTGCCCGGCTTTGGGGATGGCGTTGGTCCGCTCAATCTCGCAGAGGGTATAATAGCCGGCCAAACAGCTTAAGGGGGTGGCCGCCATCGTCCCGCCGACCAAAGCTTTCTTGTGTTTTCCGCCCCCGGCGATACCGGCGCTGAGGTGTTTCATGTATTCTTTTTTCCCGCCGAGGCCGCCGGCGCCCGGATAGCCCCCGGCCACCGCTTTGCCAAAGACGGTCAAGTCCGGGGAGACCCCAAAATAACCTTGGGCCCCCGACATGCCGATCCGGAAGGCGGTCACCACTTCATCAAAGATCAAGAGGGCCCCGTACTTGCGGCACAAAGCCTCCACCCCTTTGTTGAAGTCATAGCGGAGCGGCCTGGTGCCGCTTTCCGGCCCGACCGGTTCCATCATCACCGCCGCCGTCCCGCCGCGCAGTTGATTACGGCGGAGTTTCCGCTCCAGATCATCAAGGTCATTGGGGAAGAATTCCTGCGTATACCTGAAACAATTCCGCGGGACACCCCCCGCCTGGGTCCACTTGGATCCGGGTACCCGGATCCCGTAGGCCAACTGGTCACTCCAACCATGGTAAGCCCCGCCCATCTTCAGAATATACTTCTTTTTCGTCGCCAGCCGGGCCACCCGGATCGCGGCCATACAGGCTTCCGTCCCGGAACCGAGCATCCGGAACATCTCGACCGTTTTGAAATGGTCGGCGATCTTTTTGGCCAGTTTATACTCATACTCGTGGAAAAGTCCGGTTGAAGGGCCGCATTCATTTAAAAGTTCAATCACCTTCGACCTTACCGAGACGGGGTTACTTCCCAGCACCGTCGGGCCCCCCGCTTGTAAAAAATCATAATAGCGGTTGCCGTCCAGGTCATAGAGGTATGGCCCTTCCGCTTTGGTGATCACCAAAGGAAACGGATAGTTAAAGGCCAAGTTGTGTTGGACGCCGCCCGGGATCACCTTTTGGGCTTCTTCAATCATCGCCTTTGATTTGGCGCATTTTTTATTAAAATAGTTCTCCACGTAATCTTGGAGTTTATCCGGCCGGATGGTGTGGATTGGTTGTTTGATTAAATTGTCCAGTTGTTTGATGATCTGGTCGGCATCATGGTATTTGGAGATGGCAAAGGTTTCGCCCATTTTCCTTCCCCCTCTTCGCCAAATTCTCTTGGTGAGTGAACGCTCACTCATTTACCTACATATTACCATTATATTCTGCTTCAGTCAATTATAACCTTTTATTAACTTTTTCTCATGCCGAGCCCGGCTTCTCTTCGGAAACCACTGAAACGAAGGGAAACCCGTCATCACCGGTTTTATCTTCAAAAACCACCTTAAACAGGCGCAATTGTCGCTCCGGGGGCCGGCGTGTTATAATCTAGATAAACTGCACCGTTGGAACTTTTCCTTAAGCTATCCGGTCTTTCGTGAACTATCGCTCCGCGCTCGCGCCGATTCGCAGAGGCGTGGCAAAAGCGGGGATTTATTCTCTGTCTTGAGGTGACGAGCTAATGCTTCTTTTAAAGACAGCCTCTTTCGGCAAACTCCCGGCCGACAAACAGGAGAAAATACTCCAAACCGCCATCATCGAATTTGCCGAGCATGGCTTTGAAGGCGCAAACATCAATATCATTGCGAAAAAAGCCGGCATCAGTGTGGGGTCGATGTATAAGTACTTCAAGAACAAGCACGATCTTTACATGATGACGGTCAGCATTTCCGTGGACAAGCTGACAACGGCCCTAAACGAGATCATCAGTCAGAAGATGGATTTTTTGAGTACGGTGGAAAAGATCATCCGGGCCATTCAGTTCCATTCCCGGGAAAACGTTTATCTGACCAAACTGTATAACCGGATGACCACCGAGAACAATGGCGAATTTGTCCGGACGATCGTTGAACAGATCGAAGGAGTTACCGCTCACCTGTATGCGGCTTTTATCGAAGAGGCCCAGAAAAATGAGGCCGCCCGGAAAAACATCAACCCCAAATATTTTGCCTTCTTCCTCGACAACCTTTTTATCCTGCTGCAATTCTCCTACACCTGTGATTACTACAAAGAACGGCTGAAAATGTTTGTGGGCGACGAGGTTTTTGCCGATGATGAGCTTTTGGTGGAACAACTGATGAAGTTTGTCAAAGGCGCGCTTTATTTACAAGATTGAGTTTGCATGCATCAGAACCGTAGAACACAGGAGATATCCCAATAAAATATAAACCCGGGTGCTTAGACCCCGGGTTTTTCCGCAAAAGCCGCCATGGCCACGCCTAATGTTGAATTGCCTTTCGCAAATAAGTAATCCGCAAAACCCCGGCAATTTCCCGGCCGGTTTCGTTATTGATAGATAATCAACGCAATAAACTCCAAAGGTTCGGAACCGATGTTCTTCAGGCCATGTCCTTCCCCGGCCCCGGTAAAGGTCACATCACCGGCCGTCACGGTAGTAATGTTCCCGTTATCGTTGAACTCACCGGTGCCGCTGAGAATATAATAGGCTTCTCCCTCGTTCTGGTGAACATGGTACCCAATGGAGCATCCGGGCTCCAGTGTATTGTGGGCAAAAGCCCGCCCTTTCCCGTACATTTCTTCCGGACCGTTGAGCAGGTTCCGGATCGTGACTCCTCCTTCGCCTTGAAAGACGTTTTCTTTAAACGTTACTACTCTTTCTTGACTTCGCCGAATCATGGGTGGTCCTCCTTTGGTTCGTTTCTTCCTAATCCTCTTTCATAGTAAGCCCTTCCTGATGAGAGCGTATTCCTTGTCCTCCTGGCCTCTACTTAACCGGCGCGCGCCTTCAATTCGTCAATTTTTCTTAGATAAAGCTCATAATTCTCCCCGTCGAAACAGACAAAGTAAACCTTTTTAATCTGTTGATTCTCTTGCAAGAAAGCAGCCACGGTCTTAAGGGCAATCTCCGCAGCCAGTTCCTTGGGGAAGCGGTAAACCCCGGTACTGATGTTGGGAAAGGCAATGGTCTTCACCGCGTTTTTCACCGCCAGCGCCAAGCTGTTCCGGTAGCAATTGGCCAGCAGCCGCGGTTCATCTTTTTCCCCGCCGCGCCAAACCGGCCCCACGGTGTGGAACACATATTTCGCCGGCAACCGCCCCGCCGTGGTGATCACCGCTTCCCCGGTGGGACAACCCCCTTGCTTCTCCCGGATCTTTATGCATTCGGCCAGGATCGCCGGTCCGCCCGCCCGGTGGATCGCCCCGTCCACGCCGCCGCCCCCCAAGAGACTGCTGTTGGCGGCGTTGACAATGGCATCGACTTCGACCTTGGTAATGTCGCCATGGATGACCTCCACCCGTTCGTCAATATGTAGCTTTGGCATTCCTCTTCCCTCCTTGCTCTTGCGTTAGTCTGGCAAGCGCACCATCAGGCTTCAAACAACTGGGGAGGTAAAAGCAGTACCGGTTTACCCTTTAATTGTATATTTTTATATTTATATTTAATTCAGCCCCAAATAAGCACCGATCTCCTCCGAGGCTTTGCGCGCCGTTGCCAGGGACTCGCCCAGTTCTTCGCGGTAATCCTTGATGATGTTTTCGGTTCCGGAAGCCCGTTTCAGGACCCAAACACCGCCGGATAAAACCACTTTAATGCCATCCCCGATCACCAGCCGCTCAATCGTCCGTCCCGCCACCTTCTTCCCGAACAGAAGCGCCTTGACCTGGTTCGGGTCGGCCGCCAGTTGCATTAAGCGCGCCTTCTGCTCCGGCCGGGCGGGCTGGTCCTCCCGCTCATACTGATAAGGACCGTACTGCTTCTCCAACTCCCGGTAGAGGGTGCCAATATCTTTACCGGTGGTGGCGATGACTTCCATCATCAAGAGCACCGCGGCGATCCCGTCCTTTTCCGTCACCCAGAGGCTGCCGTCCCGGCGCGGGAAGGAAACCCCGGCGCTCTCTTCCCCGGCCAAGACGTATTTCCCGGCCTGTAACCCCGCCACGTAGTGCTTAAAGCCGACATTGACCTCATAGGCCGGACGGCCGTAGTGGGCCGCAATCCGGTCCAACAGGTGGGTCGTGCCAATAGTACGCCCGACCCCCATCGCCGCCGGAAAGTCCCGGTGGGCCGCCAGATAGTCGAAGAGCACACACAGAACATGGTTGGGGTTTAAAATCCCGGTCCCGTCCTCACCGCCAAACCGGTCCGCATCATTATCATTGGCCCCGATGAAGGGGACCCGCAGTTTTTCCCGGATCCCCTGCACCGCCATCATCACATAGTGGGAGGAGGGGTCCCCACGTAACTTGCCGTCCCAGTCATAGGTCCGGTTGGAAGAGGTGGGATCCGGCTCCGCAAGGACTACCTCGATTTGGGTACCGTACATCGCATTAACCGCCTCATAGTAGCCATGGGCCGACCCGCCCAGGGGGGTAACGGCAAAGCGCTCCTTTTTAATCCGGTCCATATCGACCACCCCGCCGAGTTCCCGCACGTAGGGGGTGATCAGGTCGATCTCTTCAACCAGTCCCTTCTCCACGGCGGCCTGGTAGGGCAGGCGTTTAATCTGGTCGCGATGCTCAAGATAGTAGTTGCCTTTTTCATCAATGGGGGCGGTGCGGGTATTGGGCCCGCCGTCCAACCCGTTACTCTTATACCCCGCATCCTCCGGGGGGTTATGGGAAGCAGTGATAATTACCCCTTCCACCTTCTCGCCCCGGGCAACCCGGCTCAGGATCGCGTGGGAAACAACCGGGGTCGGTGTACTCCGCCCGCCCCGGTGGAGCAGAACCTTCATCCCGTTCCCGGCAAAAACCTCCACCGCGGTTTGTTGGGCCAGATCCGAAGCGAAACGGACATCCTTGCCCATCACCAACGGGCCGAGGGGTTTGTCCTTAAGTTCTTCCGGGAGCACCGGCCCAAACGTACCCCGCTCGCGCCGGATATCAACCAACGCCTGGGTCATGGCCGCCACATGAAACTGGGAGAACCCCACCCCGGTATGGCCCCGGTGTCCGGACGTTCCGTTTTTGATGGGCTGTAATGGGCCGCCGGGGTTCTCGTACCAAGTGGTAATCTGTTCCCTGGTATAAAGGTCCTCCGGCCGGGCCTGCTGCCCCGCAAGAGGATGGATCACTCGTTCCGCCATGCTCGTACCTCCTTGTAGTAAACCACTGCCCAAACCAGACCGGTTTCGGCAGATAATCTAGTATTTTGAGCAGATTTTTTATAGTATTGCCAATTCGACCGCTCGATCGGGATTATTTCTTGGTCAACCATTTGATTCCTGCTTCAAAATTCCATCCACATAAAGCCGGCAAAAAACCCGGAGGTCTATGAACCCCCGGGTCTAGTCGTTTAAGATTATTGTAAGACGATCGGGCGTATTATTTCATTTCAAATTAAACGTCACATGGGCCGTAACCCGGATCTGTTGCCGACGGGTCGAAGTATCATGGATGCCGGCCGCTTCAACCCTGGTCGAATTGGGTTCGGTGATCTGAAACACGCCGGAACGGACAGACACGATCTTGCCAACTTTCACATCGGTCTGCTCCACCATTTTCTCCGCCCGTTCCCGGGCATTTCTGGTTGCTTCCCCCACCAGTTCCTTTTTGAGTTCATCAATGCCGGTATAGAAATATTCCAAAGTCGAGTTGATCGTCCCCCCATCCAGCAGTTCCACCGGATCAAAGGCCAGCGCTTCAACCGCGTCCACCTGGTCGGTGATCACGTAGATTGTCTGTTGGAATTGGTAACCCCGAAAAACCCGGGAGTTTCCGTTGTAATCATACTCCTTATAGACGTAGGCCGGCTTCATGGTAATACTTTCACGGTCGATACCTTTTGTGGCAAGCAGTGCAAAGATCTTTTCCCGGATCGCCTGGAGTTTCACGTAACCGGCCGTCAGATCATTACCCAAAACTTCCTCTTCGATATTGAGCGTCCACTTCACCTGATCCGCCTCAAAGTCCTTGGAAGCCGCCCCCACCACACTGATGGTCTGGCCGGGACTCTGGGCCTGATAAAAATAGGAACCAAAAATAACTGCAGAAATAATCAATGATACCCCAAGAATCAAACCCACTTTAAGACTGGAATTCACTGTCATCCCCCCTTTCTAGGAGCAACGGAGGCAAGCTCCGTTTTCCCGTAGAAGAATTACCGATTAAACAACGCTTTCCTGCAAGTATTTCCTGGAAAGCGCTTTACCATTTCATCAAAATATCCCTAAGCCCTTAAAGTGCAGGAAGTTTTTTCTTTTACAACGAATAACGTTAGTAAAATTACAGTAAGCGAGCACAAATTTAAAGAAAGGAGTATCCCGTTGACTATCTGTATGAATTGTCGCCAAAGTGTAGAATGAACACGGAAATCATTGCCAACATCATGGTTATAATATGCAGAAGTCAGTCATAAAAGAAGCTCATTCTTCCCCAACCGCCGCGGATTACCGCAAGATACCGTAGTTGTCCACGGTGAACTCGACCTTCACTTCGATGGGAATCTCCGGGTAAATCCGTTCCCAAGCAGAGGGTTCCCAAGTCGAGGCATTATGAACACGGTACATTTCCCCGAGGGCTAGAAGGTCTGCACCAAGCCCTTGCAGTTTTTGGAGGGTCTTGCGCATCTCCCGTTCCAGGTGGGTACTGACCGCATGGTCAATCCGCTGCCGGTCTTCCCGGTTCAGTCTAACCGCCATTTTTGTCGATTCGATGAGACAACCATGGGCTTTAACATCAATGGTGATCACCGGCCCCGTCCGGGTTTTTTTGTAGCCTATTTTGGTTTTTGCCCGGACTTGGCGCATGGCAACCCAGCCGTACTCGGAGATGGGCAAATTGAGGTAGGCACTCCGGGTATTCCCGCTGAGGAGCCCAAACATCCGGGCTTCCTCCCCCGACAACTCCCCGACCAGACGGTCGTCATGTAACACTCCTAAACCTTCGATAATAAAAGTCTCCTCGTCCGTATCATACTCCAGAATCGGTAGAAAAGCATCTTGCGTTGGCAGGCTGATATTACGGACCAATCGCCATACAGGCTGATCAAACGCCTGGTCCCGCTTCCCCTGCGCATGAAAGAAGGTAACCAAACTGATTCCCGGAATCCCCTTATGCCATAGAGCATGGCTCAACATGGCCGCCGCCTCATCCTTGACCAGGAGAACATGGGCCTGGGGTGGAACTCCCGGGTGCCGCCGAAGGGCGTCAATGATGCTTTTTAGACCGGCCGCGGCCAATTCCTCGGCGATGAGTACCGTCTTCATATGTCCGAAAAAAAGCGTCCGTTGGGTTTTGCTCTGGAGTGTCGGTACCGCGCCAATGATACTCTCCCCTTCGGCGGTCAAGACCGCAAACGACCCTTTGTTCACCTGCGGACTCCCAAAGATCGGCAATAGTTCCTCCACAATCGGAACCTGCACCGACAGGCGGAGCCGTCCGTTCTCCCCTTGGTCCAACCCGGCGGCCAAAACAAGCACCCGGTCGTTGATGTCTTCCGCATTCCAGCAACCCATCAGGATTAAGGGGAATAGACAGAAGAGAAGCGCCTTCCTTTTCATCGTCCATCCTCACCCTTCCGCAAAACCAACGCGCAAAGATAATAGAAGACGGGGAGGCCAAAGAAGGGGATCCAACCGTAATTTGCCGCATATTCCAGCAATTCCCTCGTCTCGCCCATATTTTGCGGGTACAAAACCAGGAAATATTTAACCGGTAACAAAACCCAGACCAGCCGTTTATAGTCCAAAAGCCCCAGGATTTGCGAGAAACCCAACGCCACCACGTAGTAGATAAAGCCCGATCCCACCAGAGCAAGGGTATTCCAGACGATGATCATAAACAATCCGGCTTGTTCGAGAAGAAGATAGGGATACTCCATCGCCCTTACCATTTCCAAAGCGGGAAAAGCATGGTTCCGCCCGTGTTCGCTACCGAAAGTCCCGATCACCCCCACCGTGAAAAGCATGTAATAAAAGACCAGAACCAGAAGGGCACCTCCGGTATAACGGGGGATTTTCCTTTGTATCCCCCGGAGGTAAGGTGTGACCAAAGCAAAAATCGCCAGCGGGGCAAAGGAATAAAGCACCGATAACCCCCCCGGCAAATAAAGCTTGAGATCGGGATGGAAGACCGGTCGGAGGCGGTTGACATTAATCTCCGGCAAGACCCCAACCGCCATCAAGAGAAGGACGATTAAGATCGGGAGAACAACGAAGGAGGCCAACCGCGAGATAGTTTCGATCCCGCGGGAAGCAAGATAACCTGCACTTAAGAGATAGGTGATCGTTAGAGCCGACAAGGGCGTATTGGGCAGAAGATAATCTTTGATGAGATTGACCCGGTCGCGAGTGAATAAAACGAGAAGCAGAAGGAGAACGGTCAGGTAACCCAGCCCGCAAAGGCGTCCACAAAATGGACCGGTAATCTTCAACCCGGCTTGGAGCAGATTTAAGGCGGGAAACCTTTTCATCACTTGATAGATGGCCGCGAGCGGCGGGATCGCCAAGACCAGCGCGACCGGTATCGCCAGATAACCATTGGCCCCCATCACTTCCGTGGCATGATAAGGGACGTTAATCAAACCAAAGCTGAGGGTGACAATGATCAGTAAACTCCAGTAAAGCCACGGTCCGAGGCTGGTTTTTTCCTCATGCATCTTCCTCGTCATCCTCTCTTTTTGTTCCGCCGGTCCGTAGGATATTACGCGGCCGGTAGGTCTCCGGCCGGTGCCAACGGGCCCAAAATGGTTTGCGTACCGGGGCATCCCCCAGTTCTTCCCATTGGAGCGGTGCCCACGGCGCCAAATAGGAAACGCCAAAGGATTTCAGGTCGGCGGCATGGACCAGCACCACGATCCCGGCGATGGTCAGACCATGCAAACCAAAAAGCGCCGCCGCACTGGGGTCATCCAACGGGTAGACACGTCCTTTAACGGGAATGTCCGGAGCCGCCGTGGGCAACGCCCCGAGAGTCGTAAATTGGTCCGTTACCCACGCAATCGTTTCATCCGCGACCAGACTGTTCAAATAAAGAAGATGGGATAACCCATCCTTCCCCACAGGCATCACCCGAAGGTCGGATGGACTTCCCATCCCTTCAGCTATTTGTTTAATTTTGGCGCAGACCGTTTTGGCGTCTGTCTTCTCTCGCATCGGTTCACCTTTGGCCGGTTTTTTTCGATATAAGTTTAACCATTAACCAAAGGAAACTATGCCGGTTTTTCGCTTTAAAGCTCCGGATCGAAGGTTTCAACCAGTTTAACCAGTTCCGCCACGGCTGCTTCCGCATCGGGCCCTTCGGCGGAGATCTCAATTGTGCTCCCTTTTTCCAACCCCAGGGTGAGGATGCCCATGATACTTTTGGCGTTTACCGGCTCCTCCCCTGGACGCGCCAGATAGACTTGGCTCGCAAACTGTTGTGCCTTTTCCATGAATATTGCTGCAGGTCGGGCGTGCAAACCAGACTTGTTTTTAATCGTGACCATTTTTTTGACCATTTACTCCACCTCGGTTTGCTGGACCGGTGAGCAGTTTAGAACTGCTCACCAGTCCAGCCTCTTGTCTTGCGAATCCTTACCCGCTAACGCTCGTGCCTTCGGCAACCTCCTGGTCGAGCGAAGGTTTCAACGCATTAACCACTAGGGCAGTAACGATCGTTCCCGCCGCTAAGGCCACTAAATATAAGCCAAAGTTACCAATCATGGGGATGACGAAAATCCCGCCGTGCGGCGCCGCCAGCGTGCATCCGAACAGCATGGACAGCGCCCCCGCCACAGCCGACCCCGCCATGATGGAGGGAATCACCCGGAACGGATCGGCCGCGGCAAAGGGGATCGCCCCTTCGGTAATGAAAGAAGCACCCATGATCCACGCCGCTTTACCCGCATCAATCTCCCGTTTCGAATATTTATGCGGGGCCAACACCGTTGCTAAGGCCAGACCGAGCGGCGGGGTCATGCCCGCTGCCATAATTGCCGCGTGGGGCTCGAGAATGTTTTGGGAGATCATCGCAAGCCCAAAGGTGTATGCCACTTTATTCACTGGTCCGCCCATGTCAAAGGCCATCATTAATCCTAAAACAATCCCCAGTAACACCGAACTACCGGTGGACAACCCACGAAGCCATTCGGTTAAAGCATCCATCATTCCTTTGATCGGTAAACCGATCACAATGACCATTAACAAGCCGACAATCGCAGAAGATAATAACGGGATAACTAAGACGGGCATCAGTTTATACAATGATTTGGGCACCGGCCAGTTTTTGATCCAGAGGGCCACATAACCGGCGAGCAAACCACCGATTAGACCTCCTAAGAAGCCCGCCCCAATGTTGGAAGCCAACATCCCCGCGATCATCCCCGGCGCAATCCCGGGGCGGTCAGCAATAGCGAAAGCGATAAAACCAGCTAATGCCGGAACCATCAGGCCAAAAGCCGTACCACCCACCTGGTTCAGATAACCGGCAAAGGTGCCGCTTTCCACCTGGTACCCGCCGAGCAAAAAGGATATGGCAATCAGAATACCACCGGCGGTAACAAAAGGAATCATGTACGACACACCGGTCATGAGACTATTCCGCACACTTATTTTCGTTTGAGCCATCCAAACAACACCTTCCTTTTTTCATTTTCCTCTTTTCCTCTTTCGCTAGAGGCCGAACTTGGTTTCCCAGACCTGGGTTCTCCGGAATCTACCTGCGGCGACAGATCTCCTCCTTTCTCCACCAACTCGACAGCAGCAAGAATTATTTCCCGCGAATGTTTAATCGCTTCCGAGACACCTTTTTTCAAGATCAGTTTCCCGGCAAACCGTTCGGAACGGGTTACCGACATATCCACCGCAAAGATGACCGCATCAGCGGCGGCAATCTCTTCCGGGGTCAATTCATTTTCGACCCCCATTGAGCCCTGGGTCTCTACTTTTATTTCATGGCCGAGTTCTTCTGCGGCCATCTCCAGTGCTTCGGCCGCCATATACGTATGGGCCACCCCCGTCGGGCAGGCGGTTACAGCAACAAATTTCATGGAGTCACCTCCTTTCCAACCGTTTAATCGCGCTTATTTAAAGCGTTTAAAACTTCTTCGTGCGAAGTCGCTTGTTTCAGTTTGGACCGTACTTCCTCATGGATTAACATCCGGGATAGATTCGCCAGAATCTTTAAATGTTGGTTATCGGCATTTTCCGGCACCGCGATCAAAAAGATCAGATGGGCGGGTCCATCCGGACCGCTAAAGTCAACGCCGGGCTCCGACTTGCCAAAGGCGACGCAGGCTTCGCGGACAGCCTTGGATTTACCGTGGGGAATGGCCACACCCATACCCACCCCGGTGCTGCCGATGGCCTCCCGTTCCATAACTGCGGCGATATACTCGTCTACATCGTGGAGATACCCGCCGGCCGCCATTAAGGCCGCCAATTCGTTAATAGCTTCCTCTTTTGAAGTAGCCTTTAGTTCCAAATTTATTAGTTGCGAATTAAGAAGATCACCGACTTTCATCCAGTCCCGTTACCTCCCCTGAAATTTGTCGTTGTCCCCGAGCTCAATCTAACCGCTTCAGTTCCACCCTTTTCTCCATCGCCAGCACCGCTTCGAACTGCGGTTTAGCAACGGATGTTGCTTGGTCGGTAACCGCCAAGGTCCCAGAGGCTACGCCCAGGCGCAAACACTCGGCCAGTGGCCGGTCCGAGACCATTCCGTAGATGAAACCGGCCATTAAACTGTCACCGGCACCAATCGTATTTTCCGGCTTGACCTTCGGCGGGATGGCGTGGTAAGTCCCCTCTTCGCTGGCCATAACCGCACCAAGCGCCCCCAGGGAGACGACGACAACGGCAATGCCATAGGCGCGACGCAATTCCATCGCGGCTTCGGCGGCCATGGCCGGGGTGGTAATCTCCCGGCCCAAGAGCTCCGAAAGTTCCTGCTGGTTCGGTTTGATCAGATCGGGAGCAGCTTTTATCCCTTCCCGTAAAGCCGCCCCGGAGGTATCCAAGAGCGTTTTGCAACCAAAGGTTTGGGCGGTGGCAATCAGGTCGCGGTAATAATCGGCGGGACACCCCTGGGGCAAGCTCCCCGAGAAAACCGTGTAGCCACTTTGCACCGCATAATCCGACAAAAGCTGAAGGAGTTGCTTTTGCTCCCCGGCACCGACATAGGGTCCCGGCTCATTAATCTCGGTCTCTTCGCCACTGGTCGGATCCATGATTTTCGTGTTGGTCCGCGTGTTGCCGTCCACAAAGACCGGAGTGATCTCCACTCCCTCTGTGCGTAACATGTGAATTAATTCCCGGCCAATAATGCCGCCAAAAAACCCGATGGCCGCCACCTCCAGGTCGTAACCCTTTAAGAGGCGGGCAATATTTAAACCTTTTCCACCCGGATCAACCCGGACCCGGCTGACCCGGTTTTGGCGCCCGGGTTGCAATCCTTCCAACCAGTAAGTCTTGTCAATGGCGGGGTTGGGGGTGATCGTGGTCACCTGCCGTTTCTTCAATTTCGACCCTCCTCCACATCTATTCCGGCTTTATTCTGCGATGATAACCTCAATTCCCATCTGTTCCATTTCTTTCTGGAGTTTTTTGTCGATGCCGTCATCGGTAACGATCACATCGATCTCGGTGAGAGGGGCAATCGTTGTTAAACTGACCTCCCCGAATTTACTGTGGTCCAGAACCGCAATCACTTTCGAACCGGCCTTAACCATCGCCCGCTTCGTATAGGCTTCCGTCAAGTTCGGCGTGGTCAGCCCTTCCTTAATCGTACAGCCGTTGGCAGCGATAAATACCTTGTCCGCATGGAAATTCCGTAGATTTTCCTCCGCCATAGGCCCCACCAACGCCCGGGTACTAAACCGGAGACGGCCACCGATGACCACCAAATCCAGTTCCTCATTGGCCTCCATTTCTTCAATGATGGACAGCGCGTTGGTGATTACCGTGATATTCTTCTTCTCCTTCAAATGCCTGACCATCTGTAAGGTGGTGGTCCCCGCGTCCAGGATCACCGTTTCGCCATCCTCCACCAGTCCGGCGGCCACCCGTCCAATCTTCTGTTTCTGCACCAAAAAACGGTCTTTTTTATCGGTGTACGTTGGTTCAAACTTGCGCGGGGAAGCAAGCAAAGCACCCCCGTGGGTACGTCTGATCACACCCAGCTTCTGAAGCTCGTTGAGATCCCGGCGGATCGTGGCTTCACTGACCCCCAATCGTTCCGCCAGCCCGCTCACGGACATACTGTAGTGTTCTTCTAAGGCGGAGATTAATTTCTGCCGTCTTTCTTCCGGAAACAACAACAACTCCTCCCGTTATCCCTAAAACTTATTTTTAACAATACGACACATTCGCGCAAAATCCTTCATAAATTTGCAGATTATTTGCTTGATTTTGTTCGAATGTCGCGTTTCTTGCAAAAAACACCTGCTATACAGGCAGGGTGCCCATTATGCCGTAACCCGCTCCGCTTGTTTTTTAGACCGTGGCAACAACGGAAAGGAGGACCGATCAAAAAAGGAGCCGGCCTGATCGCCAGCTCCCTTCGTTTTTTATTCACCAATAATCTTAATGAGCACCCGTTTCCGCCGCCCGCCGTCAAACTCGCCGTAAAAGATCTGTTCCCACGGGCCAAAATCCAGTTTCCCGTCGGTCACGGCCACCACCACTTCCCGGCCCATAATCTGTCTTTTTAGATGGGCATCGCCGTTATCTTCTCCGGTAAGGTTATGGCGGTACCGGCTGATCGGTTCGTGGGGCGCCAATTTCTCCAACCAATCCCGGTAATCTTGCCACAGACCACTTTCGTGGTCGTTAATAAAGACACTGGCCGTAATGTGCATCGCATTGACCAGACAGAGCCCTTCCCTAATCCCGCTCTCCCGCAGGGCTTCCTCCACCTGGCCGGTGATGTTAATCAACGCGAACCGCTCTTTTGTGTTGAAGACCAGTTCCTTTCGGTATGATTTCATTTTGATCACCTCTCCTTCCCGTTCGTTGTTGCTCTACGCCGCGAACTACCTCTATTATATTTAATCTCCGGCCAGAATCAATCACCGACCAGCAAACGCAAAAAACCGCCCGGCGTACAGGCGGTTATATTCAGTATAAGATATGATTATCTAGCGACCGCTATTTCCCGTGTCAATTTGAAGGCCTGACCAAACGCAAACTGGTGCCCGTTGAACGCTAGAGCTTCACTTTTATCACCGTTGTCCGCGGGGTGACCGGCCCCAAGCAACTTTTAAGCTCTTTGACCACCGGCATATTGGCGATCACGAGCGGGCTGAGCGTGGATTTCCCTTTGGCGGCGATCAATTCCAGATCAAACTCCAACAGCTTGTCGCCGGCTTTAACCCACTGCTTGGGCTCGACAAAGCTGGTAAAGCCCTCACCCCGCATCTCCACCGTATCGATCCCGATATGGATTAAAACCTCCAACCCTTCTTTCGTCCGTAGCCCAAGAGCGTGCTTGGTTGGGAAAACCTGCACCACTTCACCGTCGACCGGGGCGTAAAGCACTCCCTCCTCCGGTTTAAAGGCCAAACCGTCACCAACCATCTTATCCGCAAAGACCGGATCCGGGACAACACTGAGGTCAACGGCCTCTCCCCTGACCGGTGCTTTAATTTCTATAATTTTATCTTTTTTGAAGAAGTTTAGCATCTTCCGTCCTCCTTCTTTGCCTGAAAAACTCCGGGATTATTTCTGCCATGACACGCCAGCAAATTTACTGCATTCTTACCGTAAACAAGCCTTTTCGTCCCTTGCCGCGCAACAAGAAATACGCTTAACCTCAGATCCGGCCCGTGAAGACCGTTTCGCCCGCCACAATCGTCATTAAAACATTAAAATCTTCATCCCACAAGACCAGGTCGGCATCCTTCCCTGGAGCGATACTCCCTTTCCGGTCCGCCAGCCGCAGAATCCGCGCCGGGTTTAAAGTTGCCATCTTGACAATCTCCGCCAGGGGAAGCCCGGTGTTACGGTAGAAATTACGCAACGCAACATTCATCACCAACGTACTCCCCGCCAAAGTACCGCTTTCGAGACGGGCTTGGCCTTCTTTGACATGGACGGTCATCCCGCCTAAATCATACGTGCCGTCCGCCAAGAGGCAGGCCCGCATCGCATCGGTCACCAAGACCAGTTCGGTCACAGGTTTAATCTTCACCAGCAGTTTATGGATCTCCGGAACGCTGTGAATGTTATCGGCAATCACTTCACAGGCCACCGGATGGGATAGAGCCGCCCCGACCACACCCGGTTGGCGATGGTGCAGGGGAGTCATGGCGTTAAACAGGTGAGTAATCAGGGAGGCACCGGCCGCGATCCCCTTGGCCGCTTCTTCATAGGTGGCTTTCGTATGACCAATGGAGACAACGACCCCGGCGGCGACCAGTTGCCGGATAAAGTCCAAGGCCCCCTCCAGTTCCGGGGCAACGGTCAACACCCGGATCACACCGAGGTAGGGCCGGATCCACGCAAAATCGGGCCCAATCATGTAGCGTTCATCATGGGCTCCCTTATTTTCCGGGCTGAGAAAAGGTCCTTCCAGATTACAGCCTAATACTTGCGCCCCTTGGCCCGGCGCGCCGGACATCGCCGCGGCGATCCGGTCCAAGGCCCGTTCGATCCGGGCGCGGTCCATCGTCATCGTGGTGGGGAGAAAAGCGGTCACCCCGGTGGCGACCAAACGGTCGGCAATGACCTTTAAAGCCCGGTCGTCCTCATCCATGGTGTCGTATCCGGCACACCCGTGGATATGAAGATCAATAAACCCGGCCGACAGGTAGGCCCCGCCCCCGTCCATGACCGTACAGCCGGCGGGAAGCTCTTTTTCCGGAAGAACCTCCCGGATAGTTTGGTCGTAGACCACCGCTTGGCCTTCTTTGATTCCTTCCGTCGTAATTAATCTGATGTTTTTGATCGCTTTCATCGAACCCCGACTCCTCAATGGATTTTCATTTTTCCTCTATTAACTCACCGGTTGATGGAGCGCGCCATCCGCCGGTAGGTATGCCGACGCCCCCGAATCGCTATGCTGTAAGCGATTATGTTTTCCGGAACCGCAATTCCGGGGTAGCCTGCATCCCCAATGTGGTGCAAGTCGGTCCCGGTCATCTTGGCCAGCAGGGCTATCTGCCGCACGGTCTGCTCGTCAGCCCCTTCCTGGGAAGTGCCGACCGTAGTCATCGTGAGCACCCCGCGGGAATGGGCCAGCTGCACCAGGCCTTTGATATACTCCATGGTAATTCCGGGCACGGTCCCCGGCGCGGGCAGTAAAACAATATCACAACCGGCGGTGATAAACTCCTCCACATCCTGGGCGGTGACCAATTGTTCGCCACTTTCGTGGCGGAGGCCGGCCGCATGCATTTTCCCGGCGGCAATGATCAGTTCATCCCCCACTTCCCCGGCAATCTCGGCCAGGACTTTGCTGATCACCCGGTTGGAAGCGGCCGTCCCCGGATTCCCCGTCAAGACAATGAAGTCCGCCCCCATCGCCCGGGCCTTCCGGGCGTTTACCGCCGAAGCCCGCCGCCCCGGGGGTAAAGTGGTATTTTCACCGACTGCTTCCAGATTAACCCCGATTAACCTTCCCGTCAACCTTTTAATTACGTTAATGACTTCAGCCGGTTCGTGGGGAGGCAGGCCAAAGTAGTCCGGCTGGTCCAGATCAAGCATGTTAAGGAGGATAAGATCCGCACCACAGGCCGCCACCAGTTCGGCATTGCTGATGTCAAAGAGCAGCGGCGGAATGACGCCAATCACCTCACTGACCAGCACCCGCCCTTCACTGGCGGCAATGGCGGTGAGGATCTCATCCTTCGTCATCTTCGCCAAATCCGAGGTATCGCAGTCAAGCAGTCTTTTTACCATCTTCTCCTCCTAAACCACAGTCTTTTTATAAGGACTGCAGGAGCCGTCCGGCTCCTGCAGTTTTGGGGTTCGGGGTTCCTTAACCGCTGATATTCTTGGCGGTCATTACTGCTTTCATGTGGGTCACCAACGGGTCGGCCACGGTCCCTACGACAATCTGGAAGTTGTTCCCCGGCAGTTTTAAGACCGCGGTGGCACCCAGTTCCCGCAAGCGGGCTTCATCCACTTTTTCGCCGTCGATCGCGGTAATCCGGATTCTGGTGACGCAAGCATCAATCACTTTGATGTTTTCCTTCCCGCCCAGCGCCGCCAGGACTTCCGCCGCCCGGTCGCGCAGTTCGGTATTGCTTAACCCGGACAGTACCGCCGACTCTTCCGTAATCCGGCCTGGAGTCGGAATATCCAGTTTCTTAATGAAGTAGACGAAGACAAGGTAGTAGATCACACCAAAGACGACACCGACCACCAAAAGGCCAATCGGGTTCGCGGAGATCCCGAAGTTGAGGAAATAGTCGATGAAACCGGCCGAGAAACCAAAGCCGCAGCGCATACCCAAAGCGTTGGTCAGCGCCAAGCTAATACCGCTCAACAGCGCATGCAGGACGTACAGGACCGGTGCCAAGAACATGAAGAGGAACTCGATCGGCTCGGTGATCCCGGTTAAGAAAGAGGTGAAGGCCACACCAAGAAGCATACCGGCGACAGATTTCCGGTTTTCCGGTTTGGCCGTGGCGATCATCGCCAGACAAGCAGCGGGGAGACCAAACATCATAATCGGGAAGAAACCGGTCATAAAGACACCGGCCGTGGGGTCCCCGGCGAAGAAACGGGACAGGTCGCCGGTGATGGTTTGCCCGGCGGCGTTAACATACTCCCCAAACTGGAACCAGGCGAAGGAGTTGATCACGTGGTGCAAACCGAAGGGGATCAGCAAGCGGTTGAGGAAACCGAAGAAAAAGCCGCCAACCGCACCCGAGGTCGCAATCACATTCCCGAAAGTGCTGATGTAATTCTGAATCAACGGCCAGACAAAACCGGCAATTACGCCCAGGATTAAAGCGACAAATGAAGTGATAATCGGCACAAACCTTCTCCCGCCAAAGAACCCGAGGAAATCAGGAAGACGAACTGCTTTGTACTTGTTGTACATCATCGCAGCGATAAGACCAGCAATGATACCGGCGAGGACACCCATGTTGATGCCCGCATCAAAGGTGGTGGCCACCAAAGTCAGCACCCAGTAGCCAACGGCCGCGGCCAGCCCGGCCACCCCGTTGTTCTCGTCGGCCAAGCCAATGGCAATTCCGATGGCAAACAACAGCGGCAGGTTGTTAAAGACAGCGGCCCCGGCATTGGCCATCCAGGGCAGATCAAGGACATCACCGGAACCCAAGCGCAGCAACAGCGCCGCCGCCGGCATCACTGCCACCGGGGTCATCAAGGCCTTCCCCAGACGTTGCAGTTTACCCAAAAAGTTTCCGTTCATTTTTTAACCTCCTAATTTTTATTTTTTTTTTGACAAAAGAAAAAGAGCCGAAGGGAATACCCTCCAGCTCATGCCCACAGGTTGCACGCTGTTTCAGGTGGTAACATTTATTGATATTCATTTACAGTATAGTTAATAAAATGTTAGTTGTCAAGAGCATTTTTTAATCTTTCGATATGGAGTGTCAGGTAGCCCAGTTCTTCCTGGGGTACCTCCGCATAGAGCTCTTCTTCCATCATCTTCCCGACCAACTTGGCCAAACGATAGGAGTCCTTATAGGTCTTCTTGATGGCGGGCAGGAGTTCGTTTTTAATCGGATTACCCTTGATAATTCTTTCGACCGCATAGCGAATATGCGAAGCAAACCGCGCGTAGTCAAGGGATTTACGGTCGACCGCAATCCCCAACTCATCCTCGATAATCTCCAAAGCCGAATTACAGATATAAGCGTATTTGACTGAATTGGAGAGTTTATCCCTGGTTTTTAAAGAATGAATATGCAGGGCAATAAACCCGGCTTCGTCCTCGGGAATTTGGAGATTGAGGGCCTTCTCCAACATTTTGATTGCTTCCTTGGCCAACGCCAATTCCTGAGGGTAGAGGGTCTCAATCTCGATCATAAACGGATTTTCGATCTGGTCGTTATTCTGCAGGCGAAAAACGGTGAAGGCAATATGGTCGGTCAAACGCACGTGCAACTCTTCGTCAAGGGGTTCCCCGGTGGCCGACGAGATCATGTGCAAGATCTCCTCACAGACCCCCACCAGCCGCGCGTCGTTCTCGGCCACGATCTGTTTGAACCGTTGACTGGTCTCGGGATTCTCGATCACAAAAACCCGTTCAAAATCGGTATCGGCCGGAATCCGGTCGCCGGGTTTGGCGCTGAAACCGATGCCTTTCTTGATCAGAATCTTTTCGGTGCCTTGGTGCTTAGCCAAAACCACATTATTGTTGAAAGGTTTAATCACCGCGTATTCGGCCGGCATAACCGCACCTCCTGCCCTAGCCAACGACAAAACCCTAATTTAACCGGGTTCTATTTAACAACATTATAACATAACAATGGAAAAAGCAAAGCCCATGGTCGATAAAAAAAACTGCCAACCGCTTCGCTTTCTTTAAATTATTGTTGCAAATCTCCCCGTTCTCAGGTAAAATAAAGACAAAAGAGTTCTGAACGGGTGTGTTACTGGGATCGCCAGGCATTAACCTAATCTGGGTTAATGCCTTTTATTATTTTATTTACTCTACACTTGATAAAGAAGGTGATTAAGCAATGTACAAAGGTATTCCTGCTTCTTCTGGTATCGCGATTTGTCCGGCACTGGTGCTCCCGAAAAAACAGTTTCAATTGGAAAAAAGGACCATCCAAGATGTCGCCGCGGAGAAGGAGCGTTTTCACCAGGCTTTAGCCGCAACGAAAACGCGGATCGACGGTTTCATCGAAGCGGCCCGGGCGCAAGAGCAAACGGAAAGCGCGCAAATCTTTAAAGCCCACCGTCTGTTCCTGGAAGACCCGGAGTTAATCTCCCGGGTTGAAAACCAGATCACCCAAGAAAAAGTAAATGCCGAATTCGCCCTGGAGACCACGGTGAATTTTTACCTCGATATCCTGGCCAAGTCCAACAATGCATATTTTCGCGAAAGAGCAACCGACCTTAGAGACGTGGCCAATCACATTTTACAGTTTCTCGCGGTGAACGGACCGCAAATACCCCAAATCAAAGAGGATTGTATCATCGTCACCGACGAACTTACCCCTTCCGATACCGCCCTCCTGCCCCTGGATAAAGTCCAAGGGTTCGTCACGGAAGTAGGGGGGCCCACTTCCCATACGGCCATCATCGCCCGCTCCCTGGAACTGCCCGCCGTGGTCGGGGTGAAAAAGATCACTCCTTCCGTGCAAAGCGGTGATCTCATTATCATCGACGGGGAACAAGGTTTGGTTTTGGTCAACCCGGATCCCGACACCGTTGAAGGGTACCGGCAAAGACAGGAAGCATTCCTCCGTCAGAAGAAAGAGCTGTTCAGCCTGAAGGGGCTTGCCGCGCGCACTAAAAACGGCCAAACCATCAAACTTTTAGCCAACATCGGCGGGCCTTGGGAACTGCCCAAAGCCCTGGAGTACGGGGCCGACGGTATCGGTCTCTACCGGACGGAGTATTTATTTCTAAACCGGGAAACGCTGCCCACCGAGGAAGAACAATTCCAGGCTTATAAAGAAGTATTGGCCAAAATGGAAGGCAAACCGGTCGTCATTCGGACAATCGACATCGGCGGCGATAAAAACATGCCTGCCCTCAACCTGGAACCGGAGATGAACCCCTTCCTGGGTTGCCGGGGAATCCGCTTCTGCCTGAAGAACAAGGCGTTGTTCACCACCCAATTACGGGCCCTTTACCGGGCTTCAGTCCATGGCCAGCTCAAAATCATGTTCCCGATGATCTCCAGTCTCGAAGAGTTCCGGGCGGCCGTCAAATGCGCCGAAGAAGTAAGAGCGGAACTCATCGCGGAGGGGCATTCCGTAAGCGGCCGTGTTCCCATCGGGATCATGGTGGAAGTTCCTTCGGCGGCCATCATCACCGACCTCTTCGCCAAAGAAGTGGATTTCGTCAGCATCGGCACCAACGATCTGATCCAGTATACCCTGGCCGTTGACCGGATGAATAAACAGATCTCCCATCTCTATTCCCCCTTCCACCCCGCAGTTTTACGCCTAATTAAACTGGTGATCGACCAAGCCCGGAAAGGCCGGATCGAAGTCAGCATGTGTGGTGAAATGGCGGGCGACCCCCGGTTTACCTCGCTTTTAATCGGCCTCGGCCTTGAATCCTTCAGTATGAGTCCGTCCGCTCTGTTGGCAGTGAAAAAACAGATCCGGGCCTTAAAAAACTCCACCGCCAAAGCACTAGCCAAAAAAGTGCTTGCCCTGTCCACCGCGGAACAGATCAGGGCTGCTTTGGAGGACAAAGAAGAAAGGAGTGATTCCTCATGCGGGTCATAACGGCAACCATCAAAACGAAAACCGGGTTGCACGCCCGACCGGCCGCCGTTTTGGTCAATACTGTTTCCAAGTTCGAAAGCGAAGTAACGATCGCCAAAAACGGAAAAGAAGGCAACCTAAAAAGCCTCCTGGACCTCCTTAGTCTGGGCGCCGAACAAGGCGACCGGATTACCATCACCGTAGACGGCAAAGACGAAGACGAAGTGATCGCCGCGCTGAACCGATGTGCCGAAGAGCACGGGCTCTGGTAAATACTGACCAAAGCCTCTTCCCGGTTGACACCACCTCCTTCCTTTTTCCTCCTTTTTCCTTTGACCGGCCTCTTCCGCGAGGCCGGCCTTTTTCTTCCCCGTCCTGCGTTCTTCCACCGCTTTTGTTTCCCTCCTTGACGCCCGCTTTGCTCCCATTAATATCTTTCAAGCTTCCTTCCGGCCGCACTCCGCTTTTCCAACCTTGTCCGGTAACAGGCCGGGCGCAACTTGTCCGGCAACAGGCAACAAGCTGGGCAGAAAAAGAAATCTGGAAATTATTACTTTTCACGCATCAACTTTCTGTCCGGGGCATACAATAAAATTACTTGTCGGCAAAAACTACGGCAAAACGGAGGATTCCGATGAAAAAGCGTACTCCGGTCGTCTGGTTTATCCTTCTTCTCCTCGCTGTTTTCCTGACCACTCCGACCAAGGCCGCGCCCACGAACAAGCCGTTCATTATGGATTTTGGGTCAATCGCACCCGTCAGTAAAATAACGCGTTCCTTAACCTTTACCTTACCGGTGGCCGCCACGCAAGCAGTCCGGTTTGAAACCACCGGGCTTTTTGCCGTCAGGACCGGAAACCGGATCCCGGCGGAACGCCTCACTTTCACCGCTGATTCCACCACCAAGCGCGACAACGCGGCGGCCGCCTTTCAGGCGACGATCCAACTGCTGCCGTCCGATCCCCCCGGTGAATACGAAGGCCTGGTTTATGCAGTTTGCCCGGGCGCCGAAGGGGCACCGTCCATTCCCCTGCTGGTCAAAGTCGGGATTTTACCCTGGATCCGCCTCGAACCGGCCAACACCCAACCGCTGCTCACCGTCGACACATCCTCATTTTGGACGGAAGAACTCATTACAACCCGCCATCCGGTCAAACTTTTACTGGCTTCCAATGCGCCCTGGTGCCTCGCACTGCGCATCGGAAACGAAACACCCTTAGATACACTTCCGTTCCCGCTCCTGGTGGGAATCGGTAAAACCATTAACACAATGGATTTCAAAGAAAGAATGTTCCCCGGCGGCGATTATCGCCCCGTGGCTTTTGGTAACCCCACGGTGGCCGGTGATGGTGCAACCGCCGCCAATTACTGGACCGAACTGTACATCACCGCCTCAGTCGCCAATTGGCCCCATTACCCGACCGGAGACTATAACTTCCGGTTGTTTCTGACCGCCAAAACGCTCGCCCCTTAACAGGTTAGGTTACACTCCGGTAGAGGCGCGTTATACCGGTTTGTAATAAAAAGCAACTAGTGAGGTTGGAGAAGATGAGAAAAATAACTGCGATCGCTGTTACCCTAACTCTTCTTTCCCTTTTTGCCGCCACGATCGCCAGTGGCTATCCGGGTGGTCTCGAGCCTGAATATCCTTGGTGGCAATATAACAACGCCATCGACTTTACCGATGCGCTCACCTATCTGTTCGGAAACGCCTTTGACGACGGTAAAGTAACTTGGAACAAAACAGGCGATGAATATGTAAACATTGACTGGTTTAACCGGACCGATTACGTTTTTGACGACAACAATGTGAACGGGCAATCGGTGGAGATGACCCTGGACGCCCGGGCTTTCATCCCCTGTTATCTTGAGATGAAAGTGACCGGTAACAAAGGCCAGACCGGGTTAAGAAGCTACGGACCGGGGATTAGCACCAAAGCCTCCTCCTCCGGATACCTCTTGGTCTTCGACAATGAAATCGGCGGCTTTGTCGACAAGCATTGGTACATGCTTGGCCATAACCCCCATACCGAATTTGATTTTGACAATGATGAGATCTTTATCCAAGGCTGTGACATCTTTAAGGTTGAAGTATACGCCAACGATAACTACAAATACGAAGTGGAAGCCGGGCCCTTAACTTCCGAACGGGGTTCTTTACCGCTCCATATGCGCAGTGGTTATAGTATGTCCAACTTTGGCGGCACTTTCGTCTTCGACGAGGATGGCAAGATCTTTGAGGTCGCCGAGAAAGACGCTTGCGAGAAACTAACGGTTTACCACCAGTTTAGAGTCCCGTATACGCGCAATACCGCGCAGGGTCGTTACGACGGGAAGATCATCTTCCGCGCGTATACCCTCTAAACACACCCACCATTCGGACCTTTGCGGGCTGGTGGACGCGCCCCACCAGCTCTCTTTATTAATACCTGCAGGGAGGAAACAGACAATGATCAAACCAGCACCACGCCGGGTTTTTCACTTCCTGACCGCTGTTTTTTTCTTTACTTTGCTCGGCGCACCAACCGCGCAGGGCGTAGTCCGGGTTGAGCCCAGTAAGTTTATCTTTACTTTACAACCGGGCGCCCGGATCACCGACGCCATCAAGGTCACCAATACCCAGGATACAGAGGTGGAGTTTACCGCCGTCGTTTACGACTGGACCCTCGACCCCGAAGGCCGCCTCGTCACCTTCAGCGCCGGTGAACGGCCCGATACCCTCGACGGCTTGATAAAATTTAATCCCCGCCGGTTTAAACTGGCCCCCGGCGAGAGCCAGTATGTCCGTTTCACCTTAACCGCACCGAAAAGCGGCAGCTGGTTGGAAAGAAGGGGGATCATCTTTTTCGAAGAAAGCCGTCCTTCGCCCGAAACGGTTGGTTCCGCCATGGTTTTTCAGGTTGGAACCACGGTTTATCTCTCTTTCACCGAAACCGTTTATTCCTGCCGTTTGTTGGGAGTAAAAGTCGAACCGACACCGCAAGGTCAGCCGACGACGCTGCTTGGTCTGGTCAATGATGGGCAAGGGCATATCCGCTATCAAGTCGCCTACGAAATAACCGGCGAAGACGGTACGCCCTACGCCGCCTGGACCAGTGGAGAACAACTGATCCTCCCGGACAGCCAGTGCCTACTGACGCTGCCCATTGAAGCCGAGCTAGCCGCCGGTAATTATCAATTATCGTTAAAGCTGAGTTTTGCGGGGACAACCGAAACCCTCTCCTCCGTG
Organism: Capillibacterium thermochitinicola; assembly: GCF_013664685.1. Taxonomy (NCBI): domain Bacteria; kingdom Bacillati; phylum Bacillota; genus Capillibacterium; species Capillibacterium thermochitinicola. The sequence continues at coordinate 16,618 of NZ_JAAKDE010000025.1, read as the reverse complement.
GTTCCCTTTACCATACCCTAAGTTGTCTTCACCTTGAACTGGCAGAATAGGGGGAATTTCTAAAATGCGGAAAAGAAGCAATTATCGAGCCGGCCTTAACTTGCTTCGAACCATGGTGCTCTGCTGTCTGCTCCCTTTTTTTTCCGGGGTAGCAGCTTTCGCCCAGGATCCGAGCACTCTGGAGACAAGTGTTGTCCTCTTGTTAATCAAAACGGAAGAGACCACCATCATCCAGGATCCCTACTTTGAACTTCTCGAACAGGAAGATGAGCTCTTGGTCCCCGTCAACCGCCTGACGGCCTATTTAAACCTGGAAGTTTCGTACTTCCGGAAGGAAGAGAAGGTGGTGCTGGCCAGCAAAGCCAGCGACAAATGGGCCGAGATTTATCTGGACGAAAAGATCTACCGGATCGACGGCCAATCCCTTTTAAACTGTCCGCCTCCGGTCTTCTTCAACGGTGACATCTATGTCGGGATTCCCTTTTTGGCCTCCTTCCTCGAAGCCGAGATTAACTGGGACTTCAGTTACCAGGCCTTAAGCATTAACGTGGGCGCAGACATGCTGAAGCAAAGCCCGGCCCCAATCCGGCCTGAACAGCAAGTTCCGGAGCCTGGCCGAGAGGTACCACCCAAAGAAGGCCCGACCTTTGCGCTCAGCTCCATCCGTTACCAATTGGGGGTCGAACACCGCACGGAAGCAGGCCAGCACGAAGCTCTGACGGGCTTCTTTAAGATCCGCACCGACGGTTACGCCGGAGAGTGGACGCTTTCCGCGGCCGCAAGCGGCGATTACGATTTTTATAACCATGCCTTTAAGCCCGAACTGACGCTGCTCCGCGGCAAATACCAGCAGGATGGCGAATTGATCATCATCGGGAATACCACCCTTGACTTAGAAAACACCATTGCGGAACAGGACCTTTGGGGAATTTTATACATGATCCCCGACGAACAGATCCGCAGTGAATTAGTGGCTTATACTGACGTCTCCGGTCCCGCCGCTGCCGGCGACCAGGTATTGCTTTATGTGAATGACCGTTTATGGCAAACCCAACAGCTCACTGCCGACGGGAACTACCTTTTCCGTGACGTCCCGCTCCGGATTAACCGGGTTAACAAAATCCGGAGCGTGATCCAGAAAGAAAACGGCGAAACCATTGAAGCAACCCAAAAGATTGCTGCGTCACCCCGGATCATGAAAAAAGACGGCAATGATCTCCTGGTCACCGTCGGCCTCTACAAACCGGCCGAGGTTACGGAGTGGGAAGGTGTCCTGGTCAGCTACCGCCAACGGAAAGCCGTCACCGATAACCTCACTTTTGAACAGGAAACTACTGTTTCCGCTCCCTTTGTCAACTTTCCCGAATTGAGTTATATCGGTTCGGATACGGGCGTCGCTTTCCGGATCAACAACAACCTCATCTGTACCCTGGACTGGATGGTCGGCGGCGAAATCGAATCGGAGGTCCGCTCGGGCTTTGAATCCTCCTTATTCTACTGCCTGGAAAACGGTTATTTCGAAGGGGTGATCCTCTACGTCCCAACCGCCGTTTCCCTTGGGGTCGACACCCAACCGGGGCAAGGAGGTAAGATCCTTTCCGAGCTTGAGCTGAGAGAAGATTTAATCCTCAACACCGAAGGTTATCTGTTGGAAGCAACGCCAAACGCCCATCCCTGGTCGTTGGACGGGGCCAGACTGATACTGACCAAGCGCTTTGGCAGCTATGGCCAGAACAGTATCGCCGGCGGAATCGGGAAAGAGTGGAAAACCGAAGATAGCGACCGAGGTCTGTTCGAAGCAGAAGAAACCAGTTTCACCATTAAACACGTCTTGCGGGAAAGAACCGTCGGTACCAATACAAAAGTGGAGTTGGTCAACGCCGATTTCTTCCTGGACCGGGAAGGTCCCTTCCGTTTACAGAAACTTCATTTCCTAAGCGATCTGACCCTCGCGGTCACCCCCAACCTCCTTTTTGGGGTCGCGCTGGATACGACCAACACTTGGGCAGACCAGAGTTATACCGGGCTGGATTTAAGCGGTGAGGCCAACACCAAATGGAACGTGACCGACAATACACTCCTCATGGGCAATCTCCTCCTGGAGGGGAAAAAAGAGGTCCCGTCGGACGCTGCTTTCCAGGTCAGCGAGCTGACCACCGGGCTTTCCCTTTACCAGTTTCTCTCCCGCGAACTGACCCTGTTTGCGGAGGTGAAGCGGACCAAGGAATTGCCCTTCTACGCCGCGGCGGAAGACTACCGTTACACCACCGTAAACCTGGGCTTAAATTATTACACCTTCGACGGCAAATGGCAGATCAACGGAAATCTGGGGTACCGCTCGCCGGTCAGCACCCGTCGGCACCCCCAATGGTTCTACGGCTTAGGTCTGCAAAGAACCCTTCCCTCGTATTACCTGCTCAAACTGGAACTGCAACGGCTCTATGACGCTTTGTGGGATGAAGTCCCGGAAGATATGATCCGGCTCTCCCTCAGCCGCGCCCTGGGGTTTGCGGACGGCACATGGAAACCGTTCCGTTATACGGAGGAAGACAACGTGGCCAGCATCAGCGGGGTGGTTTATCTGGACACCAACGCCAACGGCCGCTTTGACGAAGGCGACAAACCCCTCTCCGGAATCCGCATCCGGGTCGACGGCACCGCCACCACCAGCAATGAAAAAGGGGAATATCTCTTCGCCAACTTGGCGCCGGGAATTTACCGGGTGGAGTTTCATCTCCCCTCTTTACCCGCCAATTACACGCCGGTCACCGGCCCGCAGTTAATCCGCCTGCGGGAACAGGAAAACTTCTTTATCGATTTTGCGGTGACCGCCAACGGCTCGGTCAGCGGTAAAGTCTTTATCGACGGGAATGGCAACGGCCGCCCGGACGAAGACGAAAAGCCCGTCTCCTGGGTGGGCGTCGTGCTGGACGACGGCGCGCAAAAAGTCTTCACCGACGAGCATGGCCGGTTCTACTTCGAAGGCGTCCCCTTGGGCACCCACACCCTCGCCCTGGACCCGGCAAGTCTGCCCGCCGGTCTGCGCCCGGTCGGCCCGGCCCTCCGGACTTTCACCCTGACCGAAGAGGAGTTGGAAGTGGACGGTCTTGCGCTTCCTTTGGTTCCCGCCGATTGACGGCAAAACAGGATTAGCAAAGCGGGAACCAAACTTTAGCCTCATGGCAAGTGGCGGGAAAAGATAAGCAGAACGAAAACCGGATTTTGGTTTCAAAGCGAGCCAGATCATGCTTGATTACTTCGACCCTAAAGAAAAAGGCAGTGGTTGCCTAACCAACCACTGCCTTTTGTCCGGTACTTGCTGCCGCGTCCGGCCCGGCCGCCGCCGTCCCAACCAAACGCCCTTAACCCTACGAAGCTTTGCCTCCTTTTCCCCCGGACGGGCCGGCAAAACGCACCGGCCGGGCGTTTATTCCGCCCCCAAAAAAGCCCCTTGCGTTAAGAGCTCCTTCTGTAACAAACGGTAATCGAGCTGGCGCGGCGGCCGCCCAGCCGCCACGCTCAGGGCTGCCGCGGTGCCGGCAGCCTGCCCAATGGCAAAAACGATGGGCATGACCCGTAAGGAAGAATGGGCTTCATGGGTGGACGAGATGGAACGTCCGGCGATTAACAGATTGTCAATTCCCAAAGGAAGAAGCGCCCGGTAAGGGATGTCATACCACTCACCTTCCGGCAAATACCGCATGATCGTCCCTTCGCCCTGCGGGTTATGGATATCCACCGGATAGCTTCCGCAGGCAACCACGTCCGGAAACTTCCTTGCCGACATCAAATCTTCTTCCGTGAGCACATACTCGCCGATCACCCGGCGTGTTTCTCTGACGCCAATCTGGGGGGCCATCTTTTGAAGATAGGCAAATTCAAATCCGGGTACATGCGCCTTTAACCACTGGAAAAACTCCCAACACTGGCGGCGCCCCTCCAATTCGGCCATGCTTAAATCGGCCGCACGGGTCCCGTCGCACTGTAAAACTCTTGTTTGGTTAAAGTGGACCACACCGGGATTGGTTGTGTAGAAGAAGAGGACGTCCTCCCGTGGGCAGTTAATAAGCCCATTTGCTTTCGCCGCCCGGTATTTGGCCGTCATTTCCTCCCGGGAAGGCATTTTATCCAGGTCAACATTGGCGACTTGGAAATTTAGGGTCATCGGCTGGCACAACCCGTCCTGCCTACGGCCTTTTTCCACTTTCGCCCCGGCAAAATAAGCCACATCCCCGTCACCGGTCGCATCGATGTACAGCGTAGCCGTTAACTTTTTCAATCCTTCTTTGGTGGCGACCACAAGCGCTTTAATCTCTTTTCCTCTTTTCTTCGCCCCAACCACCGAAGCGTGAAAAAGCACTTCCACCCGGTTTTCCAGGCACAATTGATCGGCGACAAGCTTGAACATTTCGGCATCAAAAGCCCAGGGCGTCACCGGCATCCGGCTGTTGCCGAAGGCCCCCAGCCGCGTTAAGCGTTCCACAACCTCTTGAAAGATTCCCTTGACAATCTGGCGCTGGCCGGCGAAATAGGTCATGAACGGATTGACCAGCATCGCCGTGGCGCCGCCCCCCAAAAAGCCGTACCGTTCGACCAAAAGAACCTTCTTCCCTTGCCGGGCGGCACTCACCGCCGCCGCGATTCCCCCCGGGCCCCCGCCGCTGACGATAATGTCGTAATTGTTCGCCATTGCTTTCTCCCCCTCACCCTATAATCGAAATCGGGCCGTTAACGGCGCACACCGGCGTATACCAACACGCCGGCAAACGTGCAAATGAGCGCGCCCACAAACGCGCCCACCAACGCGCGTGAAGCGCGCAGTGAGGAAACTCAGCCCTTTAGAGCGCCGGCAATCATGCCCCTGATAAACTGTTTCTGCCCGGCCAGAAATACGATGATTAAGGGGATAATGGCAATCGTGGATAAAGCCATTATGTAGTGATACAACTGCCCGTTTTCATCGGCAAAGTTGGCCAGGCCCAAGGGGATCGTAAACAAATGACGGCTCCGGATAAAAATGAGCGGCGTTTCGTAATCATTCCAGTGGTGGGAAAAAACAATCACGGCAAAGGTGGCCAGCGCCGGTTTGGAAATGGGCATGATGATCCGCCACCAGATGGTCAAATCGCCCGCCCCGTCAATGATGGCCGATTCCGATAATTCATTCGGAACCTGCATGTAAAACTGGCGCAGCAGAAACATCCCCAGCGGCGCATAAAGGCCGGGCAAGATCAGGGCATTATGGCTGTTCATCATCGGAATAAACTGATCTAACCAGCGAAACATGACAAAGCGCGGCACGTATAATACTTGATTGGGGATCATCAAGGTGGCCAGAACCGTGAGGAAGAGCACTTCTTTACCCTTGAATTTCATCCGCGCGTAGGCGTAGGCCGCCAATGAACTGGTCAACAGTGACCCGAAAACATTAATCACCGTCACCTTGATTGAGTTAAAATACATCAGGAAAACGGAAGTTTCTTTCCGGAAAATATACCGGTAATTATCCGGATACCAATAAGGCGGTATCCATTCCACCGGGAACTTCCAGATGTCGCCCGGTTTTTTAAAAGAAGCGGAAAGCATCCAGAGTAAAGGCAGAAGCATGGAGATGGAAAAGACAATTAGCGCCGCCGTAACCAGCAATCGAACCACGACTGTTCTGTTTTTGCCTTTTAAAAGAGCTGCCATTTCTTCTGCCCCCTCCATTGTACCAAAGTAAAGAGGAAGATGATAACGAACAGGACGATCGCCATGGCCGAAGCGTAACCAAATTTGTAGTATTTAAAAGCGGAGGTGTAGATATAATAGACCAAAACGGAAGTTGAACCGAACGGTCCGCCGTCGGTCATGACTTGAATTTGACTGAACACTTTAAACGAAGCGATCACCAAACTGATCAGCACAAAGAAGGTGGTTGGCGCCAGCATGGGGAGGATAATATAGAAAAACCGCTGCCACCAATTGGCCCCATCGATCATGGAAGCTTCATAGATTTCACCGGGAATGTTTTGCAAGCCGGCCCCAAAGATCAGCGCGTAATAACCAAGTTGCATCCAGATGGACATAAAGATGATGGCCGGCATAGCCCAGTAGCGGTTCGCCAAAAAAGCAGGCGGGTCACTCACCCCGATCGACTTTAAAAAGCCGACGATTGGTCCATACTTACTGTAAAGCAGGGACCAGACGAGGGAAACGGCAACGATATTGGAGATAAAGGGAATGAAGTTCACTAAACGAAAAAGCCCCTTACAGTAGGCAAAATCATGAATGAGCACCGCCAAAAGGAGGGACAGCACGATGGTCCCGGGAACAACCACTAAAGTATAATAGAAATTGTTGAACAACGAACGCACAAACCATGGGTCTTTCGGCATATTGACGAAGTTGGCCAACCCGTTAAATTGAAGATTAGAAAAACCTGACAACAGGTCCCAATCCGTAAAGGCAAGCAGGAGGGAGAACAAAACCGGAAAGGCGTGAAAAACCAGCATCAGCAGAAAATTCGGAGCGATAAATGCGTATCCTTTCAGGTTGTTCAGAAGCGCCTTTCTCCTGCGGACCCTCTCGGCTTCCGGCTGTAAAATCATCATGTTGTAATTCATTTTTCTTTACCCTCCAAAAATTAATTTCATCCGAAGGGAAGATTCCTTCCCTTCGGATGACCAGGTCCTTTCCACGTCTTCTTCAACGACCGGACTGCAATACCTGATCCATTCTGCGCTGCAAATTGTCAAGGAGGGTATCCAAATCAATGACGTTGAGATAGTAAGCTTCTTGTTCTTCGCGTAAAATCCGCTCCAATTCGGCCATCTGGCGCACAACCTTGTCTTCTTTGATGTGGTCGGCCGGGGCCAGCACACTTTTGGCGAACGAATCGACATCAATGATCCCCTCGGCCCCTTTCAGCAAAAGGGCAGCGGCTTTCTGCGGATCGTATTTCGTATAGAGCGGCGGCCTTCCGTTTTCAATCATGGGATCGTACCCTTGGGTGGCATACCAGATAATAAATTTGAAGGCTTCTTCTTTCTTGGTCGACCGGGGCGGGATCATCATATCGTCATGGGGCATCTGGTCCTTATAATAGATCTTTTGGTCCTTGTCGACCTTCGGCTTCGGGGCAAAGGCGACGGTAAAATTCCTTGGGTACTTCTCCGTATCTTTTATGTTTCTTAACATATAGGTCCCCGTGACCATCATCGCGCTGCGCCCGCTGAAAAAGGCCGCGGCCAAAGCCTCTGTATTGGTCAGCTTCTGGGTCAAAACATCCTCCCAGGACATCATACTTTTATCCACATACATCATGTCATAGAGCAGTTGGAACCCGCGCCGGAAATCCGGGATGCTCTTCCAGGTTGTGCCGCTCATATCCTCCTTGAGATACGGCGTGCCATTAAGTTTCGTCGGGAGGAAAGACATGATATTCACATTGTAATCCCCGATAATGCCATATACCTTATTTGGTCCTTCCCCTTTGGTCAGTTTTTTGGCAATCGCTCTGAATTCGTCGAGAGTCCAATCTTCGGGGATCGGAATCCCGGCTTCATCGAACATATCTTTATTGAGCGCAATAAAGTTGATAATGGTCATCGTCGGAATGGAATAAACCTTGCCGTCAACAATATTGGCGGCCGCGCCGGGTCCGAAATCGCGGATCAGATCCACTCCATACTTCTTACATAAATCCGTCAGATCCGCCGCCATGCCGGCTTTTACCCTTTGTTCTCTCCGGTTCACCCCGTAACTGGTAAAGATGTCAATCTCTTCACCCGCCAACAATGCCGTATCCAGTTTAATGTTGCCTTGATCATCATTAAGATAACGTACATATTCAATGGTGACGTGGGGTGCGACTTTTTTGTAATTCTCAATCACTTGCTGCGGACCGGCCTCGGGCGGCAACGCCCCCCAGAAAACCAGTTTAACCGGTTTTGCCGCATACACCGTACCGAACAGGACACCGTTGAGCAGGGCCACGCTCAACAACAAGAACAACACTTTTCGCCCTTTTCTCATTAACCTACCTCCTTTTAAAAATCTCACCTTAAGTATAGGCGATTATTAACAAGATATTAATGGAGGCTGTTTCGTTAAATTTGGAATCTCTTTAGAACGTATTGGTAACCGATCCTCCTGGTTTTCGTGGCCCCGCCTCTGGTTGGTAAAACCTTTTGAATGGTTGGTATTTTTTTTCGATCGGGAGGTTAACGCCTGATTGTACTGGGGCTTTCCCCGAAATACTTCTTAAAAAGCTTAGTAAAGTAAGATTGATCAAAGATGCCGACCTTTTCGGCGGCTTCATAACACCGCAAACCATGATGACAGATTAACTCCCTGGCCTTTTCCATCTTCAGACGGTTGGTGTAATCAGTAAAACTCTCGCCCACTTCTTTCTTGAAAACCGTCGAAAAATAAGCTTTACTTAAATTGCAAAGCTCCGCCGCATCCTCCAACGTGATGTTTTTGTCAATGTTCTGCTGGATATAGCTTTTAATTTTTGCAATCTCCGGCCGTTCCCTTTCCAGTTTGAGGTCGGACAAGGCATCCACCAGGTTTTGAATATATTTTTTGAGCCAAGCTTTCAAATCCTCAAGCGTTTCCATGCTTAAAATCGTGGGTATATTATCTTTCACATCAAAGTCAGAAAAGCGCTCCTGCAGCTCGTATTTTTTGCCGAGCGAGTTAAAACCATAAATAACCTCGATGATGGCGTATTTTACCGCCTCCGGCGAGTATCTCTTATGACGGGCAAACTCCGTCAGTAAACCTTCCAAATGAAGCCAAGCCTGATCCGGCTCAAGGCTTTCGACCGCACCGAGCAGTAAATTTTCCAGATCCCGCTCGATGAAAACCGGCTCCGTACTGAACGCCAGTTTTTCCTTATACTGCGTTATACTGCCCCTTCCATCGTAAAACATATAGTCCAGGGCTGTCCGGGCCTGCCAATACTGCTCTTTTAACTCGCCGGCACCAGTCGCCCCCCGGGAGATGCCAAAGGAAACAACGGCGTTTAAGTACTTCTGGACCGAACCGTTTACTTTGGCACAAACGTCCACCACATCTAAATTGGGGTTATTGGCAAGAAGCAAAAGGAATAAACCGCTCTCCACTTCGGCCAGGTCACACTGGCAAAAGTCGCCCAGCATCTCCAAGACGATATTGCGGAAAGAATGGTCGCGAAGCGGCTGCTTGGCAAAGGAGCGTTTCGACTGATTGTCATTAATCCGGCAACAAACCACCCAGTAATGGTCGAAGACCAGCTTAACATCGAATTCAGCCAACCCCAGGAGAAAGTCTTCAGTGGGAAGCGCTCCCTTTAAAAACTTTTTATACAGACTATCTTTGAGAATTTGTTTGTTGGTGCGCATGGCCTTCTCCGCCTGCTTCGTTTTGAGCTCCTCTTCCCTCTCCTGTTCAATGGTCGCTTTAACCCGGTTCAAAATCTCCAGCAAAGTTTCGGGTTGGACCGAAAGCTTCAGTAAATAATCCTCCGCCCCCAATTTCATCGCCCGTTTCACATATTCCATTTCATTGTAGCAACTTAAAACAATCACTTTAATGTGGGGATAATCTTTCCGCAAGGCCTCAATTAACTCTAACCCGTCCATGTTCGGCATTTTGATATCGGTCAAAATAATATCAGGGGCTAATTTTTCCACTAAATTTAAGGCCTTAACCCCGTCCTCCGCGAGGCCGACCACTTCAAAACCGTGTTCTTCCCAATTCAAACAAGATTTAACCCCCACCCGGATCAGGATCTCATCATCGACGATTAAGACCTTAAGCATAAAAGAATCCCCCTCCCAAAACCGACTGCAGTCAGGATTAACTTCAACCGTTTCTCTAAGTAATGATCGGCAGCATCAGGTCGACCGTTGTCCCGGAACCGACTTGTGAGGAGAGATTAATCCCAAATCTCTCTCCATACCGCAGCTTTAGCCGTTCATGAACATTGCTTAAACCAATCCCGGAAAACTTTTGCTTACGTCCTTCCCCAAGGGCGTCATGGAGGATCTGCCAAATCTTCTCTTCGGGGATCCCCGCCCCGTTATCAACAACGGATACTTTTAAATAACCATCCATTTTGCGGGCTTGGATCGTGATCACGCCTTTCCCTTCAATATTTTTCAGGCCGTGAATGATCGCGTTCTCCACCAGCGGTTGGAGGATCAATTTGGGAACCTTCAGTTGATCGATCCCTTCCTCCGCCTCTATCTTCAAGACATACTTATCGTTATACCGGACATTTTGAATAAATACGTAGGACTCAATGAGCTGTAACTCTTCCCTCAGGGGCACCTCTTCCTCACCCTTGCTCATACTCACCTCCAGCAGTTTTCCCAAAGCCGCAATCATCCTCGCGACATTATCAGCGCCACTCATGACGGCCGACCACTTGATGGTATTAAGCGTATTAAATAAAAAATGGGGAGTAATCTGCGCTCGTAAAGCCTCGTATTTGAGCTCCTGTTCCTTTCTTTTTTCTTCAATCACAACCTCCACCAACTCCTCGATCTTTTCAAACAAACAGTCAAAACTGCGGACAATTCCACTCACATCATCGGGGAAGTCCCCTTCGGGCCATTTTATATAATGCTCGCCAATCTTCATTCTTTTAATCCGTTCCACTAAGGTTTTGAGCGGGTTGGTGAGGTAGAGGATAAAAACCACCGCAACGGTAAATAAAAAGAAGGAGGAGAAGAGATTCAGCGAAAAGATCCGCTGCTTCAGGCTGCTAATCTCTTTTATCATTTCGCTGTAGGGAATAATGGAAACCAGCGTCCAACCAAACCGGTTCAGAGAATAGTGGTTCACAACAAAGCGCGTATTGTCCACGTCGGTTAAGAGATAACCCTTCTCTTTCCCGGCGGAATGCTGAAGAAGCGCCGGGAGATTCACTTTGGCAATGACACCACGATCCGCCGTACTGAAGATAATCTCCCTTTTCTCGTTGAGTAAGGCAACGATGCCGTTCAAGTGGTTTTCCAGGATTGGCGCAAACTGTGATTCGTGAACATTGACCATGATGCACCCCAGATTCCGCTGGTGGTATCCACCCGGAAGGACACGGACCGCCGAGATGTAGCGGCTGTCATCATCAATCCCGAACAGACTGTAGCGAAACGGGGCCAGCCAGACAATATTCTGGTTCTCTTGGATCAGACTCCGGTACCATGCTTGTTCATGGTAGTTTTCCATGATTTGGGTTTTATATCTGAACTCTTCTTCGCGCCCCATCGCGCTGTAAACGACCCCCGTGGCGTCGATTAGTAAGACGTCCGCATCGTAGTTATAAAAGATTCCCGTTTTAATCTGATCCAACTGGGCTTCAATTTTGATCATTCTTATTTTGTCTGCACTTGAAAGCTCATAGTAGTTTCTTTTCTGTTGGTGATCACCCTCCGCAAGCAGACCGGTGCTTAACTCGGCCAGGATGATCCGGTCGTTCGCGAGCACATTCGAGATTTTAATGATATCAAGACAGGTATTCTCGATTTGGTTGCCAACCTGCTGTAAACTGTCTAGAATCAAATTGGAGGTTTTTTCCTGTAATAAGTGCTCGGCGGTGGAAAAGTTATAATTAAGGAAATACAGGACTGGTAATAACATAAAAACAGTGATAATAAAGACCAGCCTCATCTGTAAACTTTTGAATATTTCCCGCTTAAAAAAGGCAACCGCCCTCATCGTCCTCCCCCCAAATCTCCGCACATGGGGTCTGTAGTGTTTATAATTTGTTAATATAAATTATAAGTAACGCGCTGACGTGATGTCAAACCGGCCTCCTTTGACCTGGCGCCGGCCTGTTTTCACCGGTAAAGGAAAAGGCAGTGGTTGCCTGACCTACCACTGCCTCTACCTTTTCTACTGTGCCGATCGTCACCGGACCAACTAAACGGCAGCCAAAAACTTGGCCAGATCTTCCCAGGAAAGATCGGCCAGGGAAGCGACGGTCCAGGTTGCCCGCTCGTTACTGGCCGCCGTTCCCACCCCAATGACACGCATCCCGGCCGCCAGCGCCGCTTCCACACCGGCATCGGCATCCTCCACCACCACACATTGGGCCGCTGGAACGCCCAGTTTTTCGGCGGCGCGCAGAAAAACTTCCGGGTGCGGTTTACTGTTCTTAATCGCATTCCCGTCGACAACGGCATCAAATTCGTCGGCAAGGCCAAGCCGTTCCAGAATCAACGGGGAATTTTTACTGGAAGAACCGATCGCAATCTTAATCCCGTGCTGCTTAAGGCGTTCCAGGAGCGGCCTGACCCCCGGCAAAATATGCTCCGGCGTCAACTCCTGGATTAACTCCCGGTAATAAGCGTTCTTCCGGTCAGCCAACGCTTGTTGCTCTTCCATTGTGTACGGGCGGTTTGCCCTCTCCAAAACAATGGCCAAAGATTCCATCCGGCTGACCCCACGCAAGCGGTGGTTGATCTCCTTGTCAAAATAGATCCCTTCCTCATCCGCCAGCCTTTTCCATGCCTTGTAATGACAGTCATCAGTAGAAACGATAACCCCGTCCAGATCAAAAATTACTGCAGCTTTCGTCACGAATGGTCCACCTCCGGTCAATTCTTATTCGCACTTTGTAGTCAAAACCCTTTTTTCTTGGTGATCCAAAATGACCAGAGGATCTCCTTTCAACAAATGATAACTGGTCCCTTCTTTGTTGACGACAACCCGGATGATCCTTCCCTGGTGGGTTACATTAAAGCGATATTCCTCCCACTGCTCGGGTAAATAGGGGGCAAAACACAAGACCCCGTCGGCAACCCTCATTCCCGCAAAACCGTAGACCACCGCCAGCCACGACCCGGCCATGCAAGCCATATGCAAGCCATCCTTGGTATTACCGTGGTAATCGTCCAGATCCAAACGGACGGTCGCTGTAAAGTAATCATACGCCTTGTCGTGGTAACCAATCTCCGACGCCACGATACTGAAGATCGCCGGCGAGAGCGAAGAATCGTGGGTGGTGATCCGTTCGTAATAATCGTAATTCCGCCTTTTCTCCTCGGTCGTAAACTGCGTGCTCAAAAGGAAAAGCGCCAAAACAACATCGGCTTGTTTACAGACCTGGGCCCGGTAAATTAGTAACGGATGATAGTGGAGGAGCAAAGGAAACTTCTCCGGTGGCGTTGCTTCCAAATCCCAGACCGGTTTATCCAAAAAGGTATCGTCTTGGGCGTAAATCCCCAGGCGTTGATCGTAGGGGATGTACATGTGCTCCGCTGCTTTCTGCCAAAGCATAATCTCTTCGGCATCCAGACCGATCTTCGCGCAGAGGTTTTGGTACTGCGCGGGCGCTTCCGCTTCCATCCATTTGGCCGTCTGCACCGCATACTTCAAGTGCTCCCGCGCCATTAAGTTGGTGTAACAGTTGTTGTCAACCAGAGCCGTATATTCATCCGGACCGGTGACCACGTTAATACAGAACCGGTTTTCCTTCCGGGGGTTAAAAGCACCGATCTCCATCCACAGCCGGGCGGTCTCAAAAAGGATCTCCGCGCCGTAGGTGAACAAAAAGTCGCGGTCCCCCGTCAGCTCCACATACTTTTTGATGGCATAAGCAATATCCGCATTGATGTGGTACTGGGCCGTACCGGCCGGGAAGAAGGTCGAACACTCGTCTCCGCCGATCGTCCGCCAAGGATACAGGGCCCCCCGCGTCAGGCCAATCTCCAAGGCCCGCCGGCGAGCCCGGTCTAATGTATGATAACGGTAAGTCAGGAGCGCCCTGCCAATCGCCGGATTACAGTTGGTAAAGAACGGCAGAATGTAAATCTCCGTATCCCAGAAGTAATGCCCTTCGTAACCCTCCCCCGTCAGTCCTTTCGCCCCGATATTGGTAATCCCGTCTTTCCCGACCGCCTGCAACAGATGAAAAGCGTTAAACCTGAGGCCCTGCTGCACCAGCGGATCGCCTTTGACTTCAATATCCGCTTGCGCCCAAAAGGCGGCCATATACTCCTGCTGGTCCAGGCGTAAACGGGTAAAGCCGGCTTCTTCCGCCTGCCGGACCAGGTTTTCGGCCTGTTGGAGAAGATCATGGGCCTCGTCTTTCGCCGTGACATAAGCCAGATATTTATACAACCAGATCGTCCGCCCCGCTTCGCCCGCAAATTCATAGGCAACCCCGACCCTCAACGGCGTCTTTTCCGTTTTTACCTGAGCAAGAGGGCCTTCCACCTGGTTCCGCATGGCGCAGGCCAAATAAAAACCGGACTTTTTGGTCTGCTGCAAAAGGGCGCCACCCTTGTCATTAACGTTTTGTGCCAACACCTCAAGAGCACGTCCGGCCAAATGAGAACCCACCCGCGGATCCGTTCCGGCCTGCTGATTCTGGACATCGCCATCAAGGGCTGAATAGAGGCGGATCTTCCCGTCGAAATTCAGGGGCGTCACTTCATAAGCAATCGCCGCCAGATGTTTGTTGGTAAACGAGACTAAACGGGTGATCTCCAGTTTCACTTCCCGTCCCGCCGGTGACCGCCAGACCAAACTCCGGTGGAGGACCCCGTTTCTTAAATCAAGCCTTCGTTGGTAGGCCAACAACTGACCGGAGAACATATGAAATTCTTCATCTTCCAGGTAGAGTTTGATCACTTTTCCGTTGGTCACATTCAGCATCGTCTGGCCTTTTTCCGGGTAACCGTAGGCAATTTCCGGGTATTTAATATCTACCGTCTCATAAAAACCGTTAATATAAGTCCCTTCGACACTGGTTCCGTCCGGGCCATGATACCCTTCCTCAAAATTGCCGCGCAGCCCAAGATAACCATTGCCCAGTGTAAATACGGTTTCGTTCCGTTGATTATAGGCAGGGCAAAACTTCTCCTCAACGATCTCCCAATCATGAGGGGGATAGATCGGTTGTTGGTTGTTTCCCTTCTTTTTCACGTTGCTTCTCCTTTCCCCCGCAATTTATTATTGCATTTATTATGGCACAAAGTTTCTCAGTTGACCACCTGTAGCGCAAAACCAAAAAAACCAAGGTCGTCACCGCCGCTGGCTGCCCCCACAACGAAGGGTGGGAATTGCAAAGCCAGGTGGTGATAAACCCTGGAAGCATACAGAAGCTAGCCCTTTGCCCGGTGCTATAAGCACCGGGCAAAGGACAGGTTGGTGTTTGCCGAAGGAGATTAGAACCGTCTCCATCGGGTTCGACTACCTTGGCAAAGGGACCCGGGTCGAAACCCGGGTCCAGGGAGCGAGGTGGTTTACCGCTTGTTGTCCTGGATGTATTTCGCCCATTTTTCCAAAGTCGGTTTCACGGGCGCACCTTCGATGACACACTCACGGAAGGCTTCGTTCATCGCCTTTTCCACCGCACCATAGTACACCAGATTGGGCCGCGGTTCGGCATGGGCCAACACCTGGTTGATGGCGTCGAAGTAGGGCTTCTGCCAGGCCGCTACTTGCCCGTAAGCATCGCTCCGGACGGCGGGCCAACCGTTGTAGGTGGTGAGTTTCTCCTGTACCTCACGGGACATCAAGTATTTCGCGAACTCAATGGCCAACGCTTTATTCGGTGCACCCTTCGGAATCCCGATCACTTCACCGCCGAGCACGTGGGACTCTTTCACCGGGCCCCGCCAGCCGTTATAAGCCAATACTTCCTTCTTGCCGCCGTCGCGGACGATCACATTCATCCCGAAGGGCCAGTTCTGGCCGAGATAAACCGACTCGGTGGCGATATGGGTGTTCATGAAGTTCCAGTTGGCCGTCTTGGAATCGGGCGAGAGATACGGCCAGAGTTTCTGGAGGAACGAATAAGCTTCGAAGCAACCTTTGTCATTCAGGACAACCGGGTCACCGCCGGCGGCGCGGCAGAAGTCAAAGAGATGGACCGCGGTACAGGGCGAAAGATCCGCCTTAATGGCCACCCGGCCGACGCCCTCTTTCTCATAGAAGAATTTGGCCACTTCAAACAGTTCATCCCAGGTGGTCGGCGGTTTCAAACCATACTGATTAAATTTGGCCGAGTTGTAGAAAGCGATCTCAACATTGGGACGATAAGGTAAGAAGTACAGTTTGCCGTTGAACTCACCGACTTCAATCAAGGAAGGATAAACGGTCGTCGGAATCAGTGTCCGGTACTCACTCAGATCTTCCACCAAACCCCGGTCCACCAGGGTAGCCAGGCGCATATTATCCTGGGTAATCAGATCGATATCCATCTTGTTCGCCCGGACCCGCGCTTCCAGAATCTTCTCGGTATCCTGGGCTTCCGCCTGGTAAGCTTCGATCTTTACATTGTACTCCTTCTCAAAGGCAGGGAAGATATGCTCCCGCATAACCGCCCATTCTTCTTCGGCCAACCCCATAATCACACGGAGCGTGGTCGGTGCCGAGAAGGTCGCCATGGAGACCATCAGACACAAGACGAGTAATCCCAAAACTAAACGAATTTTCTTCATCCTAAAGACATCCTCCCTCTATGATCTTCATTTTTCTCTTAAAATCTCACTTATTCACAATATTTCATTTATTAGAAATGAGTCCTTATGGGTAATATAAACAGACATTCAATTATTAGGAAGTGCATGTGTATGCCGGTCGCAACCATACATTTTCACAATATTGCGGCCGTTATGATCCACATGTCTCCCTGGCG
>NZ_JAAKDE010000024.1 GCF_013664685.1 Capillibacterium thermochitinicola | reverse complement strand
ATATGAGTGAATACCTTCAGTGGCAAGAAGAGCAAAAACAAATCAATGATCAAAGCAATATTGCGTATATCAGATAAGCTTATTGATAACTGAGGAATTTACACACTAATTTGGACTTGATCCGTATGAAACGTATTCTTCTCTTCTGTTTCTTGTTACTTACTTTTATCGTTGTGCCCGTACAGGCCGCGGACTCCGAGGTACTCTATAAAATTGCAGTCCTCCCCTTTGATGACGGTTCGATCCAAAACCGCTGGTGGAATGAGGGCCATTGGGATGTGGGCAAAGGCATCGCCGACGAGTTCGTCACCGAAATTTTGAAGACCAAAAGATTCAGACTGATTGAACGGGAACAGATTGATAAAGTCATTGAAGAACAAAACTTTGGACAAAGCGGAAGAGTTGATCCTAAAACAGCCGCCAGTATTGGAAAAATCTTAGGCGTGGATTTCCTGGTAATGGGTAGAGTCACCGAATTCAGTTTCAAATCGACCGGAGTAAGTGGCCTGAGCCTCAAAGAGGGGATCGGGCTCGGCGTCAAGAGTACCAATGCGATTGTGGCCATCGACGCCCGTCTGGTTGATGCCAGTACGGCAGAGATTATCGCCAGTGTCACTGGAAGAGGTGAAAAACGCAGTACCAACCTGTCAGTGGAGGTGGAATGGAATGCGATCGCCTTCGGCAGTGATGAATTTCGGGCGACCAATTTAGGGATCGCCACTCGTGAGGCGGTGGCATCAGCCGCGCAACAGTTGGCCGACCAGGCATACAGCAGCGGCCGGCGTCCGTCTCAAGCATTGAGACTAAAGGGTGTCGTTGCTTATGCGTCGGGAGATCGGGTAATTATTAATATTGGTTCCACCGCGGGCGTCAAACAAGATATGGTTTTTGTCGTTAAACGTGTGCTTGAGGTGGTAAAGGACCCAATTTCCGGTGAGGTCATTGATGAAGTGACTGAGGTGTTGGCTGAGATTAAGGTGATCGAGGTCAAAGATAAATCTGCTACCTGTACGGTTTTGCAGACTTTAAACAGAAGCCTGACAACGGCGGTGGGAGATATCGTAGAGCAAAAATAGGCATATGGTTTAACGGACAAACACGACAGATGTCAAGCATAAAAAAAAGCCGCTTTTTAAGCGGCTTTTACTTTTGTTTGGAGAGGTTTGCAAAAAACCTCTTTATCTCAGCAGATGGTTGCAAGCCCAGTTCTTTGCGGATATTTCTGGCAAAGGCTGTATATTGTTTGATGACAGCAGAATGATCGCCCTTGTCCGCATAGGCGGTTAGTAATAGTTTTAAGTTTATTTCCGAGTAAGGATTTAAAGCCATCAATTGCTGCAAATGAAGCAAGGCTTTGTTCGGCATTTTATTGTCCAGATAATAGGCGGCCAATTTCTGTCTAATTTCCATATTTAAACTCCTCAATTTTTCTTGAACGGGCATGACCCATTGGTAGTCCAGATCTTCAAGGTAATCACCCCGGTAAAGCAAGACGGCGGCTTCCAACTGTTCCGCCAAGGCGGGAGTCATTTCTTTTTCTAAGGCTGGATGGGCAATGTCTTCAAATTGATAGCGGTCAATTACGACTCTTTCGGGGTGGAGTTGATAACGTTTGGACCCGCGAATAATCATCTCTTCACTGGTGAACTGTTGTAAAAGGCGCCGTAAATAATAAAGGGTGGTGTGGAAAAGGGACAAGGCTTTATCCGGATCAACATACGGCCAGAGATCCTCAATGATTTGATCGGTACTTACCGGCTTATTCTGATGGGCAAGATACGCCAAAAGGTGGCGGGATTTAACGGTTCGCCACTGGCTCGCATTAATTTCCTCGCCGGCATAGAAGACCGGTAGTGTCAATATTTTTTCGCACATTTATAATGGCGTTCGCCGGAGCGGTAAATTTCATTCCCAAAACTGAATATCAAGCGATTCCCGAGGCCATCCGGGCCACCTATTATAATCGTTCGCCGGTCGAAGTTGTCTTACGAGATTATTCCCGCTTGAAAGAGGCCGAATTGATTCAGAGTTTAACCCGGAGCGAACGGGAGATTTTAGCTTTGGCGGAACGGGGATTAAGCCGGTCCCAAATCAGCCAAAGACTCCACAAGTCCGAACAGACCATAAAAAACCAAATCGGCGTCATCCTAAAAAAGTTGGGAGTTAACCGAATGAAAGATGTGTGTTTGGCAATTATGAAT
>NZ_JAAKDE010000023.1 GCF_013664685.1 Capillibacterium thermochitinicola | reverse complement strand
TTTTTTTACTCCAATGCGGTTTTAATTTTGCGCCAATGAAGAGGGCTTGACGGGGGGGGTAGCGAATTTAATAAAAGTCTAACTATATTGGTTGCGGAGGTGGAATCGTGCATCCCTTGCACCAAAAGATCATTGCCGAGAACCACCGGCGGGAAGAATGTTTTCTCTCACCCTATGCTTGCCCCAGCCGATTGGGGGTTCGTTTTAACCCGGAGGCGGAGAAGATTCCTGATGCCGAGAATATCCGTCCGGCTTTTTTCCATGATACCGACAAAATCATTCATTCTTTGGCTTATACCCGTTATATTGATAAAACCCAAGTCTTTGCCTTATTTGATAATGACCATATTACCCACCGGGTTTTACATGTCCAATTTGTGTCGAAGATTGCGCGGGTGATCGGCCGTTGCCTGCGTTTGAACGAAGATTTGATTGAGGCGATCGCCCTTGGTCATGATCTGGGGCATACGCCTTACGGCCACGACGGAGAACGCTTTCTCAATCAACTCTGTATCGAGGCGGGAGTCGGCTTTTTTTGCCATAATGCCCAAAGTGTCCGTTTTCTGATGGAACTGGAGCGGGGCGGGGAGGGTTTAAACCTGACGCTTCAGGTCCTGGACGGGATCTTGGCCCATAACGGCGAGATGCTTAACGAGCGCCTTATTCCAGTGACCGGAAAGACTACGGACCAGTTTCTGCGCGAGTACGAAAACTGTTTCCGGATTCCCGGCTACAGTAAAAAGATCTACCCCATGACCTTGGAAGGTTGTTTGGTACGGATCTGTGATATTATTGCCTATATCGGTCGGGATATCGAAGATGCCATTACAGTTGGTTTGATCAAACGGACGGACCTTCCCCCGGACATTGTCCGTGTCCTCGGAGACCGCAATGACCGGATCATCAATACTTTAGCCCTGGATGTGATTGAACAGAGCTACGGGCAGAATTACATCGGGTTCAGCAAAGATATTTACCGGGCCCTGCAGGATTTGAAAGCATTTAATTATGAACATATCTATTACCATCCGCTGGTTAAAGAACAGGACCGGAAGATCCAAGGTTTGTTCCAATCCCTTTTCCACCGGTATGTGCAGGATATTGAGGAGCAGAATTTTTCCTCGCCGATTTACCGCCACTTTTTGGAGAACATGAATGCGGAATATCGGCAAAAAACCCCGCCGGCGCGGATTGCCGCCGATTTCATTGCCGCCATGACCGATGACTTTTTCAATCAACAGTTTAAGGACCTCTTTTTCCCAACCAGGTTTGGTTTGAAGATCCACGATCAAAAGCGGGATTAGCCTTGACGAACAAATGTTTGCTATGGCAGAATTAAAATGGATGTCGTCAGGCAGGAGGGGCGGAGATGAGCGGAAGGCAAAGACGGAGGATTATCCATCTGGATATGGACGCATTTTATGCCGCCATCGAACAGCTGGACAATCCGGCCTACCGTGGCAAGCCGGTGATTGTAGGCGGCTTACCCCACGAACGGG
Source organism: Capillibacterium thermochitinicola (assembly GCF_013664685.1). Taxonomy (NCBI): domain Bacteria; kingdom Bacillati; phylum Bacillota; genus Capillibacterium; species Capillibacterium thermochitinicola. Next base: position 74,236 of record NZ_JAAKDE010000023.1, on the reverse strand, counting down.
GGGTGGTTTCCACATGCTCTTATGAAGCCCGGAAATATGGTATACGATCGGCCATGCCCTTGCGGGAGGCCGCCCGCCGCTGCCCCCACGGGATCTTTGTTCCGGGACGGATGCAAAGATACCGGGAGGTTTCCGCGGCCATCATGAAACTGCTCCGGGAATACACTCCCCTGGTCGAGCCCCTTTCCTGCGACGAAGCCTTCCTTGATGTCACCGGATCGGAGCCGTTGTTTGGACCTGCGGAAACAATTGCCCGGCAAATCGTCGACCGTATTGCCGCCGAATTGCAACTTTCTGCGTCGGTTGGCGTTGCTCCGAATAAATTCTTGGCCAAACTGGCGTCGGATCTGAAAAAACCTAGGGGTTTTGTGGTGATCGAAGAGGAAGATGTGCTTTCCTTTCTCGCCCCGTTGCCGATCAACCGGATCTGGGGGGTGGGCCCGAAAACCACCACCCAATTACAGAAAATGGGGCTCAAGACCATCGGCGATCTGCAGGAACTTTCCCTGACTTATCTCCGGGAGAACCTGGGGGATCTCGGTATTAATCTCTATCGTTTGGCCCGCGGGATTGATGACCGTCCGGTGGAAACGGATATGGACATAAAAAGTATCGGCCACGAGACTACCTTCCAAGAAGATACCGCCGACCGGGAGTTCCTTGAGGAGACCCTCTGGTACCTTTCGGAAAAGGTGGCCCGGCGCCTCCGCCGTAAAGGCCTGGTGGGAAAGGTGATCACCATTAAACTGCGGGATCATGATTTCCAGACGATTACCCGGCAGACCACCCTTTACCAAGCGACCGATTTTGAAGAAGTAATCTATCAAACCGCCCGCCAGCTGGCGGAGGCGAACGCCTGGAGTGGGAAACCCCTGCGCCTCATCGGAGTAAGCGTCTCCGGTTTGCAAACCCGTGAGAACAGCCAGGCGCCGTTGTTTACCGAGTCCGCCGATACGGATCTCCGCGCTTTACACCAGACCCTCGACCGGATTCGGGAGCGTTTTGGGGAGAATGCCATCACCCGGGCGCGTTTTTTAAAATAAGCGCGTTACAGTCTGTTCAGTTGAGGATTAGGAATAAACACCACTCTCCTGGGGAGGATAACTAGTTAGGATATGAATCCAACCCATGGGAGAGGTGGCCAAACTGAAGCGGGCAAGGCTAATCTTGGTTTTCTGTTTTTTGTTAATCGTCGGGCATCGAGGAGCCGCCGAAACCAATCACGAGTGGATGATCCGGATCAACATCCCGGCGAGCACCTTGGAATTGCTCCGTGCCGGCCAAGTGTGGCGCCGGTTCCCGGTTGCCGTCGGCAAACGGTCCACCCCGACGCCGCTCGGCCGCTTTACGATCGAGGTGATTATCGAAAATCCCACCTGGTACCCGACGGGCCGGTCTCCGATTCCGCCGGGGGCGGATAATCCGCTGGGCCGCTACTGGTTGGGTTTAAGCCTTAAAGGTTACGGGATCCATGGGAATAATGATCCGCTCTCCATCGGTAATCCCCAATCCAACGGCTGCATTCGCATGCACAACCAGGATGTGGAGTTTTTGGCCGGGTTGGTGCGCGTCGGAACACCGGTGGAGATCGTTTACCAGACCGTAAAGGTGGAGACGGCCGGCGATAAAACCTGGTTAACCCTTTACCCCGACTATTACCGGCGGTTTACCCGGGTCCAGGAAGAAATTTTAACCGCTATCGACCAGCGGGTTTTACGGTACCCGGTGCATTGGGATGGCCTGTGGTGGTTACTGGAGGACGACCGGCCGCAAGTGATTGAACTTCCCCGCGAACTCCGTTTGGTGTTGGACGGGAACGCTTACCCGGAAACTGCTTTTCTCTGGGGCGACCAGGCTTTTCTCCCGGCGACGCTGGCCGGTTTGTGGGGAGAAATAAGCACCGCACCCTATTTAGAACTGATGGAATTTATGCGGAACCGGGCGGGGCAAGTCTACGCCGTCTTCGACCAACAAAAAAAGGTGATCAACCTTCATACGTTACGCATCTACTACAAGGGCCGCTTGTTTCCCAGGCGCGGCTGGTTTCAAGATGAACCCTATATCCCTCGTGAACTGGCGGAACTTCTGGTGCAGGATTGCGGGCCCCCGGACCGGCCGGAGCTCTTATGGGCGAGTGCCGAAGAAGACCGGTGGGTCCCGTTGTCAACGCTCACTGCGTGCTGGCCAGAGCTTAAAGTAAACTTCGATGCTGCCGAGTGGGTGCTTACGCTTGGGCTTTAGGAAACAGAAAAACCGCCCCCAAAGAACGGGGGCGGTTTCTGCCTTCTTTTAACCCTAATCCAGGATTTTTTCCAAAGCCATGGCGGTCAGTTCAATCCGGGCAAACTCTTTAATTCGTTCCCAATCCCGCGCCAGAATGGCCCCGCTTAAATCTTTGGTGATCCCGAGATAACCGGAGAGGGCGCTGGCGAGCCGGTCGCGGCTGACGCTATCAAGGTAGGACCAGTCTTGAACGAGGATAGCTTCGGCTTCTTCCGCCGTCAGACCAATCTTGAGCAACTGGTCATAGAGCTCTCCTTTGATCCCTTCTTTGACTTTATCCCAGTTGCCGGCCAAGATGGCTGCGATCTGTTCCGTGGTGAGGCGTCCCTTTACCAAGGCGCTTATGCGGCTTAAGAGGTCGGATTTATTTACTTCGCCGAAGGCTTTGACCACGGTTGGTTCGTCATTGCGGTTGTAATAGATGGTGATCTGGTCATCCTTGGTTAAGGTATCGACGGTTGTGGTGATGTTGTTCCGGAACACCACGGCTTCCGGGGGGATCACTGCGATTTCGATTTCACCGTCGCCCTCCGGGCGGACGGTGATGAGATTTGTTCCGGCTTCGGGCTGGCCGATCACTTGACCGCGGACGGTTTTCAGGTTGAGTAATTGTTGGAGCATCCAGGCTGTATCGGCCCGGCTGGCCAGGCGGCTCGGATTAAAGTCGGGTCCATAATACCTGGGTAACAACCCCAGTTTGGCCGCCATTTCGATTTGGTAAAAGGCCCAGTAATCCGCGGCTACATCGGAGAAAGTCGGAATAAACTCGACGGTGTAATGCTCTTCTTCGGTTCCGAGCTTTAGGAGCCGGGTCAGCATGACCACCATCTCCGCCCTGGTGACCGGTGCTTCCGGTTTGAAACTACCGTCCGGGTACCCGGTGATAATTTTGGCTTCGGCCAAAGCCGCAATATAATTTTCGGCCCAGTGCCCTTTCGCATCGGGGAATTGGCCTTGGTCACCGGCCGCGTTAAGTCCGTAGGCGACCGCCAGTGTTTTGGCCAGTTCAGCCCGGGTGATGCTTTGGTCCGGGCGAAAAGTACCATCAGGGTAGCCGTGAAGGATCCCTTGGGCAATGAGGTTTTTCACGCTATCTTCCACCCAGTGCCCGGCGACATCAGCCGGCACGGCTTGGACGACCGGAGTTACCAATAAGAAGGTTAAAAGCAACAGAAGGGAAAGGATTAAACGGTGACGTAAAGAAAACATTGCTGTTCACTCCCTTGGTTTGTCGAACTACACCTTCTAAATTCGCGGATGCCAATGGGTATCCTTTATGTAAATCTTGGCCCGCTTGGTAAGGGAAAAAAAGAAAGGATTTTCCCGTCAAAGCTGGAATTAGTTAAAGTCGGAAAAGGAGTGGCGGCTTTGCCCGAGATTTTTTCGGTTTCACAGGTAACACAGTATATCAAACGACTGCTCGAAAATGATGTAGCCCTGCAGCAAGTTTGGGTTTGTGGCGAGATCTCCAATTTTACCCTTCATTCTTCGGGGCATATGTACTTTACCCTTAAGGATGATGCTTCCCGGCTCCGGGCGGTGATGTTTAAGCGGGAAAACCAGTGGCTTAAGTTCCGGCCCTACGACGGGTTGGAAGTGATTGTCTGCGGCCGGATTGGCGTTTATCCAAAAAGCGGCGAATATCAACTTTATGTTGAAATGATGGAAGCCGCCGGAATGGGTTCGCTCTATCTGGCTTTTGAGCAGTTAAAGGAACGCTTGGCTCAAGAAGGGCTCTTTGCTCCCGAGCGAAAAAAACCGATCCCCCGTTTACCCCGGAAGATCGGGGTGATCACTTCCCCGACCGGGGCGGCGGTGCGCGACATTATTAAGATTTTACACCGTCGTCATGCCCGGGTGGATATCCTGGTCATACCCGCCCAGGTGCAAGGTGATACGGCTCCGGCCAGTTTGGTGGCGGCCTTGCAAACAGCCGGGCGTTTAACTGATTTGGATCTGGTCATTATCGGGCGGGGTGGTGGTTCCGCCGAAGAGTTGTGGGCTTTTAACGACGAAGGTGTTGCCCGCGCCATTGCCGCCTGTCCCCATCCGGTGATCTCTGCGGTGGGGCACGAAACCGATTTTACCATTGCCGACCTGGTGGCCGATCTGCGCGCCCCGACACCGTCCGGGGCCGCTGAACTTAGTGTTCCGGAGGTCAATGAACTGCGCAACCGGATTAAACTGTGCACCGATAACCTGTATGCTTTATTCTCCCGGCTCTGTGCGCGTAAACGCGCCCAGCTCGAACGGTTGGCTTTTCATCCGGTTTTACGCCATCCGGACCGGATGATCGTGGCGCGACGGCAACAGGTGGACGAAGGAAAGGAAGAATTGGTCCGCCGGATGCGGGTTGTGCTCGAGGAACGAAGGAAGGAATTGCGGCGGAAGATGGAACAGTTGGAGATGGTCAGTCCACTGGCGGTACTGAACCGCGGTTACAGTATATGCTTCCGGGAAACTGATGGTCGGTTGGTGCGGGAGGCGGCCGAGGTGGCGCGGGGTGAACAATTACGCATTACCTTCCGCCGTGGACAAATCCGCACCAAAGTGGAAGAAGTGGAAGAGGATGTGACGACATGGGCGAAAAAATAACGGAGAAGACATTTGAAGAAGCCTTGGCTCGCTTGGAGTTTATTATTGACGAATTGGAAAAAGGGGAGTTGAATCTGGATGAAAGTTTAAAACTATTTGAGGAAGGGATCGCTCTCGCGCGCCATTGCAATGCCAAACTCGACGAAGCCCAGGGCAAGGTGGAACTCCTTTTAGGCATCGAAGACGGCATGGCTAAAACGGCCCCATTCCAACCGGAGGAGGAATCAGTTTGAACCTGCCGGAACTTCAATTTTACAAAGAAAGGATTGAAGAAGCCCTTGATTCATACCTGCCAAGTGCTTCCTGCACCCCGGAAATTATCCATGAAGCAATGCGCTACAGCGTTTGTGGCGGCGGGAAAAGGCTCCGGGGAGCGCTGGTGTTGATCGCCTGCGAGGTGGCCGGTGGACGGTGGCAAGATGCCATGCCTGCGGCATGTGCGTTGGAGATGATCCATGCCTATTCCTTGATCCATGATGATCTCCCTTGTATGGACGATGATGAGCTGCGCCGGGGCAAACCCACCAACCATCGGGTGTTCGGTGAAGCGATTGCCCTGTTGGCAGGGGATGCCTTATTAACCCAAGGGATCGCCACCATGCTTAATTATATTCCGGCCGGTCTCGAACAGGCCTACCACCGGGCTTTGCAGGAATTGGTCGCGGCCAGTTGTACGCAAGGGATGATTGGCGGCCAGGTGTTGGATCTGGCCGCGGAGGGAAAGAAGCTGACCCTCGAGGAGCTCAATCAGATCTACCGCTGGAAAACCGGTGCCCTGATCCGGGCGGCCTTGCGCATGGGGGCCCTGATTGGCAAAGGTGAACCATGGGTTCTTGAAGCATTGACTCTATATGGCGAAGCTCTTGGTCTTGCTTTCCAGATCACCGACGATCTTTTGGATCTGGAAGCCGATCCGCAACTCCTTGGTAAAATGGTGGGCAGCGATTTAAGAAAACAAAAAGCAACCTATCCTGGTCTTGTCGGGATCGATGAGGCCCATCGGTTGGCGGCGGAAGAGATTAACCGGGCATGTGCAGCCCTTGCTCCTTTAGCCGAGAACGGCAAAGTCCTCATCGAACTGGCAGAAGCGGTTCTGAAGCGAAACTACTGAACACAACACAACATAACCTTACGCACAAGTCTTGTTAAGGTTGAAGGAGGAAAAAATGGGCGGATTTTCAGAAAACACGGTCTTTTGGAGCGCATTCCTCGCGTGGTTGGTAACCCAGGTTCTAAAGGGGTTATTGTTCCTGATCAAACAGAAAAAGTTGGATTTCCGTCGCTTTGTCGGCGCAGGGGGGATGCCCAGTTCCCACTCGGCGTTTGTGTCGGCGTTGGCGACGGGTGTCGGGCTGACCGACGGCTGGGCGTCAACCAATTTTGCCCTGGCTTTGGTCTTTGCTTTAGTGGTGATGTATGATGCGGCCGGGGTGCGGTTGGCCGCCAGCAAACAGGCGCAGGTTTTGAATAAGATGGTGCAGGAGCTCTTTGGGGAACGGGAGTTTCACCATGAACGATTGAAAGAATTGATCGGCCATACTCCGGTGGAAGTGATCGTCGGATCTTTGCTCGGGGTCTTTTTTGGCTGGTGGTTGGTGGCGGCAAAATAAATTTTAAAAAGTTCGTGTTATGTGTTATAATGTATGGTACACAGAAGATGGTGTAGTATCCTAGTCGGAAAGTCGTTTCGAAGACGGGCCTAAAAATCCGTCAAGGGCACATCGATGAAGTCCCTGGTGCTAGCCGCTGACGCCCAGTCGGGGGCGGTGCTGGGGGTTAAGGTAACGGGGCACCCCGCAAAGGCATGCGGGCGAAGACCCCTTACCGCGGAGACCCAAGTGCGTGGGGAAGCTTACGGGCCTAACTACGGCTTGGGATGGGAACCTGCATACGGTGTGGAAGGAGCTTTTACGCTCACGAAATATCGATGCAGTGTAGCCTGCCTTGAGGTGGGGTGGCGAGGATAACGGGTACCAAGTAATGTTCTTGAAGGCCTGAGAACATTGCTCTTTGCCGTTTGAAACCCATCCTGCAAAAGAGGCTAGAAACGATCCTTTCCGTTGAGGAAAACTCCTAGGCTATTCCCACGGGGGACAATTATTGGGGATTGCGGTGTGGACTAAGTGGTGATCCAGTTTTACCGGCGGCGACGCGGTAAGGTGTTCATAAAGGGAAACCGCCGGGACGGTGACGTTCCGGAGAACACCGGGAAAACCTACTGGACCTTAAGCCACAATGTTTACCCAATAATTGACCATCTTCGTATACATACGGAAATAGAGTAAATAGAGTAGATGAACGGAAACAGAGCGAGCAAAGTGAAGTTGGGGGAGTTTGTTTGGCGGGCGCTTTTCGAGTCGGAATCCTGACTTTTTTTTTGACTATTTCCATTTCGGTCTTGTTTCAGTTGACCCAAGCCCGGACCGCCTTATGGGTTTCGATCTTAGTTTTGCTTGCCGTTATTTTTTTAGGCATCATCTTTGACATCGTTGGAACCGCCACCACGGCCGCGACCGAAAAACCCTTCCATGCCATGGCCAGCGACCGGGTACCGGGGGCCAAAAAAGGTGTTGAGTTGGTCCGTAAAGCGGACCAGGTGGCCAACTTTTGTAACGACGTGGTCGGCGATATCTGTGGGACGGTGAGTGGCTCGATTGGTGCTGCATTGGTCATTAATTTTGTGGTCAACCATGATTTGGTGGCGTACCGTGATTTGATCTCCCTGTTGGTGGTGGGGTTGATCTCCGCCCTGACAGTCGGCGGAAAAGCCGCCGGTAAAGCCTTTGCCATCAGAAATTCCACCATGATCTTGCTTAATGTGGCCTTTCTCCTGGAGAAAGTTGAAGTTCTGTTTGGCCGGCGGCCGCAGCGGGGGAAGAATAGAAGAATAAAGAACAAGACTTCAAAATAAGAGTGGGGTTTTATGCCAGATGCTTGCGGACCGAAAATTGCCTGAGGATTTAAAGAAAATGTCCTACACCGAACTGGAGGATTTGGCGGCCGAGATCCGGAATCTTCTGATTGAAACCGTCGCCAAGCGAGGCGGTCATCTTGCGCCCAATTTGGGCGTGGTCGAGCTCACCTTGGCGCTGCATAAAGTATTCAACAGCCCGGAAGACAAAATCATCTGGGATGTGGGGCATCAATCTTATGTCCATAAGATTGTCACCGGCCGGTGGCAGGATTTTCACACCCTCCGGCAGCGGGGCGGGATCAGCGGTTTTCCCAAACCGGAGGAGAGCCCCCATGATGTCTTTGCAACCGGGCACAGCAGTACTTCGATCTCGGTCGCCCTTGGCCTGGCGAAGGCCAGGGACCTGCGGGGCGAGGATTATAAAGTGGTGGCGGTGATCGGTGATGGTTCACTCACCGGCGGACTGGCCTTTGAAGCCCTGAACAATGCCGGGCACTTAAAAACCAATTTAATCGTTGTTCTTAACGACAATGAGATGTCAATCGCGCCGAACGTGGGTGCGCTTTCCACTTATTTGAGCCAAGCGCGCCTCAACCCCACCTTGTATAAATTCCGTGCCGACCTCGAACAGTTCATCCAGAAGATCCCAAAAGTCGGGGAGACCACTTTTCGCTATTTGGACAAAATAAAGGACAGCTTAAAATACATGGTCATCTCCGGCATCCTCTTTGAGGAACTCGGTTTTACTTATATCGGCCCGGTCGACGGGCATAATCTACGACAGTTAACGCAGACGCTCACGGATGCCGCACACCGCCAAGGACCGGTTCTTATTCATGTGCGGACAAAAAAAGGAAAGGGTTATCCCCCGGCGGAAAAAGACCCCATCCGTTTCCATGGTGTGCCCGGGTTTGAGGTCAGCACCGGAAAACTGCCGAACCACAGCGGACCTCCCACTTACACGGAGGTGTTCGGGGCCACTTTAGTGAAGGCGGCGGCGGAGGATGAGCGGATTGTGGCCATTACCGCGGCGATGACGGAAGGTACCGGCCTCCGGCAGTTTTCGCAAGCCTTCCCCGCACGCTTTTTTGATGTGGGGATTGCGGAAGGACATGCCGTGACGATGGCCGGCGGTCTGGCACGGGCCGGGATGAAGCCGGTGGTGGCCATTTACTCCACTTTTCTGCAACGGGCATTCGACCAGATTCTGCATGACGTCTGCTTGCAGAGCCTTCCCGTTGTTTTTGCCATTGACCGGGCCGGGGTTGTCGGGGAGGACGGGCCAACCCACCACGGGGTCTTTGACCTTGCTTATCTTCGCATGATGCCCGGGCTGACGATTATGGTGCCGAAGGACGAAAATGAGCTGCGCCAAATGCTCTTGCTCGCCTTGAAAATGGACAAACCGGTAGCCATCCGCTACCCCCGTGGCCAAGGCACCGGCGGCAGCCTCAGTACGGTCCAGGCTTTCAAGTCTGGGGAAGCAGAAGTACTGAGAGAAGGTGACGATGCGGCAATTCTGGCCCTTGGTCCGATGGTGCACAAAGCGATGACGGCGGCAGATCTCCTGAAAAACATAGGGATACATTGTGCCGTGATTAATGCCCGTTTTGTCAAACCCTTGGACCAGCAGACTATTCTTGATTGGGCCCGGCGGGTTCCCCACCTCATTACCGTGGAGGACCATGTGTTAACCGGTGGTTTTGGGTCGGCCGTCTTGGAATTACTGGCCGAAGCGGGAATCCAACACGTACAGATTACCCGTCTGGGGTATCCGGATCAATTTATTGAAACCGCGACTATCCCGGAACTCCATGAACTTTATGGCTTAACGGCGGAAGGAATCTTCCGGTCGGTCGCCGGTCGCCGCTTGACGTTGGCAAGCGGAAAAAAATAAGGGGTCGAGTGGTATTTTCTCCCTGACATAAATTTGGCACAAGCAGGAAATTGTATTCTCAAATTAGCAGGAATATTTCCCCAAACGTCGAATGTGATAATAAAATTTTATTCAACCATTTTTTTTGTCCTTAAATCCAAGGGAGGGAGCTTTTCGTAAGCATTTGTTCGTTTCTATCTGCAACTGGGTTGGAAATTGGCTTAATGGTCATTCTGCTGGCCGGAGACTAAAATTGCCGTCGGTATTACCTAAATTACTCTGGTAATTCGAAAATGTTTTGGTCCCGTACCATGATCCCTACTGTTATTACTAATTGATTAGGAATGAACATAATGAAGAAAAAACCATTAGTCCTGGGATTAGTGGCTGTTCCGATTGTTTATTTAGCAGGAGCCTATTATTTGTATCGTAAAATCCTTTTTCCGATCCTCACCCGAAAGGAATTTTTAACCTATATTTTTGTGGTTGTCTCCATTTTCCTTTTGTTGCTTTCTTATTCGTTCTACTACCTGTTTACCTTTCGGCAACAGCTTAGAGAGCATAAGAACCGGCAGAAAAAAAGCTTTTCCCAACTGAAAAAGGCAAACGAAGGGGCGCTTAAAGCCTTGCTCCATGCTTTAGAGTGCCGGGATCATGACACTTGGGATCATTCGACGCGGGTGGCGGCCTACGCCACAGCCCTGGCCGAACAAATGGGACTTTCCCAATCCGAACTGAAAAAGATTGCTTTGGCCGGTTACCTTCATGATATTGGCAAAATTGGTGTCCCCGACCGGATTCTTTTGAAAAAAACCAAACTGCTTCCCGAGGAATGGGAGATGATCAAACGCCATCCCGAATTGGGTTATGATATAATACATGAGCTTGATTTCCTTAATGACGCCGCGGATATAATTCTGCTTCACCATGAGCGTTATGATGGCACCGGATATCCTTTGGGATTAAAGGGTGAAAAAATCCCTTTATTGGCCCGTATTTTTGCGGTGGCCGATGCATTGGACGCCATGACCAGTGAACGTCCTTACCGGGCCGCCCGTTCGATGGAGGAGGCCTTTACCGAGGTGCATAGCCTGGCGGGCGTCCAGTTTTGTCCGGAATGTGTAAAGGCTTTGGAAGAATTGGGGATTGAGAAGCTCTCCCGAATTCAGCAACGTGTCAAAAACCAGGAAATTATGAAATTCCGGCTTGAGGACTTGGTCCTTTGTTCTGATTTTTACTAAAAAAACAACAGACCCGCCAGGGTCGTCTTTTTTTGGAGAAAACCGATTCGGCCATGAGCCGATCTTTTTTCGACCGCGTTTTTTGTGGCCCAAGCTGAGGACCGGGAACGTATACTGGCCGGCAAGAACTGGCGGCGCTGCTTGTTGACGGCAATATGCCGGTGACCATGACGCCAGGGTTTACCGCGCGCTTTAAACCAACAGAAGAAGAATAGGAGGTTGTCTAAATGGAAGAAAAGCAGGGGATGGTAGAGACCGAAAAGCAAGTCGATGCGCTCTTGGCCGAAGCCGACCGGTTCCTGACGACCGCCGAGCAAACTCAGGACCCGACTGGTGTTTATGAAAATTGCCGGGCGGCGGTGGGTAATCTTTTGCTTGCTTATCTTTTGGCCCGGGGAGAGGTTGAAAGCCCGTCTGCCGATTGCACCATCAAACAACTTTGGGCAATATGTATCGCCCGCGATTCGGAAGTCCTTCTCCTGGCGGAAAATATCGGCTTATTCCTGGATGAAGCTGGTTCCGTCGCTACCGCTGAGGAAGCGGAGACAATTTTGGATGCGGCGAATGAAATTTGGGACTTTATCTTTGATTCTTTTCCAGAATGAAGAATCGGGCGAAAGGAGCTTCAGTTAATTCTTTGGTTAGCCTTGTCAAAGGGATTAAACTGTGGTAAACTTTAAGTATTCGAAGAAGCTGTGGAAGAAGGAGTGGGTTTTCAACCCACTTTTTGTCTTGTGTCCATAATTATTCAGGAAAAAGGAGCGTACATATGGGGCAAGGTTTAAAAGAGATCCTTTGGAAACTGGCGGAAAAAGTCGGCGCGGAACTAAATTACGAAGTAGTGGATGTGGAGTTAACGCGGGAAGGAGCACAACGGCTCCTCAGGGTGTTCATCGATCGCCCTGAAGGAATTGGGATCAATGACTGTGAGATGTTCAGTAAACGGCTAAGCGCCGTTTTGGACGAGGAAGATCCGATTCCCACCGCTTATCTTTTAGAAGTATCTTCTCCCGGCTTAGAGCGGCCTTTGACGAAACCAGAACATTTTCAACGCTTTGCCGGTCAGGGTGTAGAGATCAGTCTTTTCGCCCCCTTGCAGGGAAAGAGGAAGATCAGAGGCCGTCTGAAAGGCTGGTCCGCTCAGCCCGAGAGCCAGGTCAGCGTGGAAGTAAACGGCGTGACCTTGGATATACCATGGGAAATGATAGCGAAAGCTCGTTTGCAGATTATAGATTGAGGACGAGTTAAGGGGAGGATATTCGGATGAATCGCGAGTTGATTGAAGCATTAAATATGGTGGAAAGGGAAAAGGGGATTGCCAAGGAGATTTTAATTGAGGCGATTGAATCAGCTATTTTATCTGCCTATAAAAAAGACCAGGGAAAAAGCAGCAATTTAAAGGTCGTTTTGGACCCGGAGACCGGTGAGTTCCATATTTACACCTATAAAGAAGTCGTCATGGAAGTGGAAGATGAAAATACGCAGATTAATCTGGCCGCGGCCAAAGCGATCAATCCCAGTTACCAGTTGAAAGACCTGGTCGAGTTTGAAATTTTCCCGAAAGAATTTGGCCGCATTGCCGCGCAGACCGCGAAGCAAATTATCGTCCAACGGATTCGCGAAGCGGAGCGGACCATGATCTATAATGAATATTCTTCCCGCGTGGATGATTTAATCACCGGTACGGTACGCCGGTTTGAACAAAAAACGGTTTACGTGGATTTAGGGAAAACGGAAGCAATTTTACCTCCCCACGAACAGATTCCTGGTGAGCGTTTTGAGCACGGGGCGCGGATCAAAGCGTATCTGGCCGAGGTGAAAAAAGGCTCGAAAGGACCCCAGATCATTTTATCACGGGCACGGAGCGGTTTTCTGAAACGGTTGCTGGAATTTGAAGTTCCCGAGATCCAGGAAGGAATCGTCGAGATCAAGAATATTGCCCGGGAACCGGGCGCCCGTTCGAAGGTGGCGGTCTATAGTAAATTTGAGAACGTGGATCCCATTGGCGCTTGTGTTGGGGCAAAAGGTTCCCGTGTCCAGATGGTGGTGCGGGAACTGAAGGGTGAAAAAATAGATTTGGTCCTTTGGGATGAGGACCCGGCCCGCTATATTACCAGAGCGCTTAGTCCGGCGAAAGTTACGGAGGTAAAACTGCTCCCCAGCAAGAAAAGTTCGATTGTGATCGTTCCGGATAACCAGTTGTCCCTGGCCATTGGGAAAGAGGGACAAAATGCCCGTTTGGCGGCCCGGTTAACCGGTTGGAAGGTTGACATCAAAAGTGAAAGCCAAGCCGAAGAATGCCGGGAAGAGATTGAAGCCTTACTTGCTGAGGAGGAAAGCTACCAGGAAGAAACCTATGATTGGGAAGAAGTACTTGGCACCGGTGAGGAGTTAACCGAACTGACCGGGGAAGACTTGGAAGCGGAAGAACAGACAGACGAAGCATGGGATGAAGAAGAGGAGTTGTGGGAAGAAACGGATTTACCGGCGGACGATGAGGTAGAGGAACCGGACTTCACTCCTGATGAGGATGAGGAGGCGGAGGAAGACTTTATCCGTGAGGAACCCAAGAAGAAGAAGTCCAAGAAACGGGCGAAGCAGCGGGTTAAAGAGTTCCTTGATGAAGTGGAAGAAGGATTTGATCTATTTAAAGACGCCAGTGCCGATTCCGAACCGGAAGTGGCGGTTGAAGATGACAGCGAGCTTGTTTTCACGGAAGAGGGCGGTTCCGGGTTTACCATTGGGCAACTCCTTTCCGAAGAGTTGAAGAAGAAATTTAAACTGAGTGAAGAGGAGAAGAAAAAGAAGTAGTGGGACGAAGCGGAGGGAGAAGTGATGGCGACACGGCAACGGAAAATCCCGCAACGGACTTGCATTGGCTGTAATACGGTGCGTGCGAAAAGAGAACTCATCCGGATCGTGAGAACACCGGAGTTGGAAGTGTTGGTCGACTTTACCGGTAAAAAGTCAGGCCGGGGTTGTTATATCTGTCCTTCTTCTTCCTGTCTGGAAAAGGCTTTAAAGGGCAACTTGTTGGCAAACAAACTGGAGGTTGAAGTCGGCCCCGAGTTGAAGGAGAAATTGAAAACCGAATTAATGATGGGGATTGTTCATGACGAGACTCCTTAATTTTCTCGGGATCGCGCGGAAAGCCGGGAAGTTGACCCTTGGTTTTACCGCTACTGCCCAGGCCGCGACAGGTGGGAAGTTAAGCCTTGTTCTCCTCGCCACCAACACATCGCCGCATACAAAAGAGAAGATTGCGCGGCTCTGCCGTGCGCATCATGTTCGTATGTACTGTATCGCAGAGCAGGAAGAATTGGGGCGGGCTTTAGGAAAAAAGACCCTGGCTGTGGTTGGTGTCCTTACGCCGGAAATGGCGAAGGCCATTGAAAAGCAGTTGCTTGCGGCCCGGATGGAATAATCGGAGGTGGTTTTATGGCTACTAAAATGCGTGTTTATGAACTCAGTAAAGAACTTGGGATTCAAAGTAAGGATCTGTTGATAATCCTTAACGAAATGGGCGCCGGTGTGAAAAATCACATGAGCACCGTGGAGGAAGAATATATCGCAAAAGTGCGGGCTTCCTTCAACCCCGAAGGCAAGTCTACTCCTAGGCGGGAAACAAAAGAAACGGCAAAGCCGACTGGGGTGACGGTACCGGCGGCCAAAGCAAAGACGGAGCCGGAGAAAAAAACGGAACCCGTCGATCAGGAAAGGGGAAAACCGAAAGTAAAACCGGCGGAGAAAACCAATGGACCGGTAAGAACACCAAAAGATCCACCACCGAAGACGGCTGCACCGAGTGACCGACCGGCGGCGGTTAAAAAAGAGACGGAGCAACGGCGACCAACACCGGTGAAACCACCAACCGCCGGGGGAAAACCAACCCATCCTCCGACTGGTACCCGTTCCCAGGCCGTAGACGGGAAAGGCGGAATGCGGGCCCCGGCCACCAAAGGCAAGGGTGGCGAACGAACCGGACGTCCCGCTCCGGCCGGTGGCCCGGGTAAACCGGTGAAGGCGGCCCCTTCCGGCCAACGTGGATGGGCAACATCCCCGGCCGGCAAACCGGCTGGTAAAGATGATGGACGGAAAAAACACGACCCTAAAACACAAAAATGGCAAGCCAAGGAGAAGGAGAATTTCAACAAGGTTCAGCCCCACAAGAAGAGACCGGAAGCGAAAAAGCCGGCACCGGCCCATCCCACCACAAATGTCAAATTTGTGCAGATCCCGGAACGGATTACCGTGAAAGAGTTTGCCCAGGCGATTGAGGTTTCCGTCTCCGAAGTCATTAAGAAATTGATCGGCCTTGGCGTGATGGCTTCCATCAACCAGGAAATCGATCTGGACACCGCCATTTTAGTGGGGGCGGAATTTAACGTAACCGTGGAAGGGGCGCCGACCGAAGAAGAAACGCTTTTGATTGAGGAGATTGAAGACAGCCCCGAGTCGCTTAAACCCCGTTGGCCGGTGGTGACGATCATGGGCCACGTCGACCATGGTAAAACTTCACTCCTTGATGCGATTCGGCAGACGAATGTGATCGCTTCCGAAGCCGGGGGGATTACACAGCATATTGGCGCCTATCAAGTTGAGATTAACGATAAAAAGATCACTTTCTTAGATACACCCGGGCACGAAGCTTTTACCGCGATGCGCGCCCGTGGTGCCCAGGTGACGGATATTGCCGTCTTGGTGGTGGCCGCCGACGACGGCGTAATGCCGCAGACGGTTGAAGCGATTAACCACGGAAAAGCGGCTGATGTGCCGATTATTGTGGCGATTAATAAGATCGATAAACCAACAGCCAACCCCGATCGGGTCAAGCAGGAACTGACCCAGTATGGTTTGGTGCCCGAGGAATGGGGCGGTGATACGATCTGCGTTGAAGTCTCCGCCTTGAAAAAGCAGGGTCTTGAGGAGCTCCTTGAGATGATTCTCCTGGTGGCCGAGATGCGGGAGTTAAAAGCCAATCCCGACCGGCCGGCCAAAGGAACGGTCATCGAAGCAAAGCTGGATAAGGGACGCGGTCCGGTGGCCACCGTTTTGGTCCAGAACGGGACCCTGAAACAAGGGGATACGATTATCGCTGGCGAGGTTTCGGGAAAAGTCCGGGCTTTGGTTAATGACAAGGGGAAAACTGTGAAGAAAGCCGGTCCCTCGGTTCCGGTGGAAGTGGTCGGTTTTGATGATCTCCCCGAAGCCGGCGACATCTTCTACGTGACTGATGAAAAGACTGCACGGCAACTGGCGGACAGACGTCAGCAGTTCCGGCGCGAACAGAGCCTGAAACGGGAACAAAAGTTCAAGCTGGAAGATCTTTTTGCGCGGATTAAAGAAGGCGAAATGAAGGAGTTAAATATCGTCCTGAAGGCGGATGTTCAGGGTTCCGTGGAGGCAATTCAATCTTCTTTGGAGCGTCTTTCCAACGATGAGGTCCGCGTGCGAGTTATTCACGGCGGCGTCGGTGCGATCAGTGAAAGCGATGTGATGTTAGCTTCCGCGTCGGGGGCGATTATCATTGGGTTTAACGTCCGTCCGGACCCGATTGCCAAACGCGTTGCCGAACGGGAAGATGTGGACGTTCGTCTGTACCGGATTATCTATGATATTGTCGATGATGTGAAAAAAGCCATGGAAGGGATGCTCGAACCCGAATACCGCGAAGTGGTGCTGGGGCGGGCTGAAGTCAGGGCTACCTTTAAGGTGCCGAAAGTAGGCACCGTGGCCGGCTGCTACGTTACCGAAGGAAAGATCACGCGCAACAGCGAAGCGCGGGTGCTCCGGGATAATGTGGTTGTCTTTGAAGGAATAATTAATAGCCTGAAACGGTTTAAAGACGACGTTCGCGAAGTGGCCAGCGGTTTTGAATGTGGTATCGGCCTGGAAAGGTTCAACGATATTAAAGAGGGCGACGTCATCGAAGCCTTTACCACCGAAGAGATTAAAAAGACCACCACCGAGGATTCGCTGAAATAAAGGGAGGGTCAAGGATGTCCGAATACCGGGCGGAACGCCTTGCGGTATTGATCAAAGAAGAACTCGGCAACATACTGCAAAAGGACCTTAAAGACCCACGGATTGGTTTTGCTTCGATTACCAACGTCCGGGTTTCGCGGGACATTGGGCATGCCAAGATCTATATCAGTGTCTTTGGCGATAAACAGCAGCAAACCGCGACCATGGAAGGGTTGGAAAGCGCAAAGGGCTACATCCGTTCCGAGCTGGGAAAAAGGATCCGCATGCGGTATGTACCCGAGATTAGCTTTGTTTTCGATAATTCACTGGAAGAAGGGGCCAAAGTCCTTTCGCTCCTCAACGAAATCAAGAAAGAGGGAGGCGAAGACTGACTTTGAGTTTACCTTCTTCTTGGGAGCAAGTGATCGCTACGTTAAAAAAACACGACCGATTTACGCTTGGTTGTCATCAGCATCCCGACGGTGATGCGATCGGTTCTTTGTTGGCCCTTGGCTTGTCTTTGGAAATGGTCGGCAAGCAAGTGGATATGATTCTGCCCGACGGGGTACCCCTCACCTTCCACTTTCTGCCGGGGGTTCAAAAAACGGTTAAACAGCCAACCTTTCGTCCGGAAGTGGTGATCAGTGTTGATTGCGCGGAGCGGATGCGTCTTGAGTTACCGGAGGAAATCTTCACTGGCGAACCCTTGCTGGTCAATATCGATCACCATATTTCCAACGACCATTTTGGTCAGGTGAACTTGGTGTTGCCCGAAGCCTCGGCGACCGGGCAGATCATCTATCACTTGCTGGAGAAATGCGCTTTTCCGATTGATGCGGCAATCGCCAGCGCGCTTTACACCGCGATTGCCACTGATACCGGCTTTTTCCGCTATTCGAACACGACCGGAGAAGTATTGTCCATCGCTTCGCGCTTGGTCGAAGACTACAAAATATCGCCTTCGCAGATTGCCGAACGCGTTTATGAGGAGAAAAGTTACGCTTCCATCCGTCTCTTGGGCGAAGTCCTTTCCACCCTGCAGATCTCCGGCAACCAGCGTTATTCCTGGATGTATTTAGACCAGGAGATGATCCGGAGATACGAGGTGGAAATGGAAGAGATTGAAAGCTATGTCAATTACACCAACTCGATCCGGGGGGTCGAGGTTGGCTTATTTTTTAAAGAAATGAAACCCGGCGAAGTGAAGATCAGCTGGCGGTCGAAAGCCGGTGTGGATGTAAGCCGTCTGGCGGCCCATTTTGGGGGTGGCGGGCATTTACGGGCAGCCGGCTGCTCCGTGAAAGGTTCTTTATCGGCGGTGATGGCGGAGGTGCTTTCCTTCGTCAACAAGTATTTTGAAGAGAATTAGGGGGAAGAAATGGCTTTTTTACGATGACGAACAATGGTTTTTTGGTTATAAACAAACCTTCGGGTTATACCTCCCACCAAGTGGTGGCGCAAGCCCGCCGGATTTTGGCGGAACGCCGGATCGGCCATACCGGCACGCTGGATCCGATGGCCACCGGCGTGTTGGTCCTAGCGATTGGGAAAGCAACGAAACTAATCTCTTTCCTGGATGAAGAAAGGAAAATGTACCGGGCGCGTCTGGTCCTAGGTTTGTCAACCGATACGCAAGATCTGACCGGCCGGGAGCTTTCCGTCCAGCCGGAGACGGAGGTTTCCCGGGAAAAGTTGCTGGCCGCCCTGGCCTTCTTCACCGGTGAGCAAGAGCAAACCCCGCCGATGTATTCGGCGGTGAAAATAAACGGGGAACCTTTATATAAACTGGCGCGGGCCGGGAAGGAAATTAACCGGGCGAAAAGAAAGATTACCATTTACCGTTTGGAAGTAGCTGAGCCCTTACTTCCCGTCTACGGCTTTAAAGAAGGGCCGGTCCTTTTAATTGAGTGTTCACGGGGGACCTATATCCGTACCCTTTGTCACGATCTCGGTGCCCACCTAGGGGTGGGTGGTTGTATGGGTGATTTGGTCCGCTTGGCTTCCGGTCCATTCCGGTTGGCCGAAGCCCTGACCTTGGATGAACTGGCGCAGGTGGTAAACGCCGGCAAGCTGAGGGAGTATTTGATCCCACCGTCCGCCGCCTTGTCCCATCTGCCCATGGTGCGGTTAAATGAAACCAATGCCGGACAGATTCGGAACGGCGGTCGGCTTTTCCCCCGTGATTTAACGGAGATACCGCCCCCGGAGGCCTGTCTGGACCGGGGGTTGGTGCAGGCGGTGGATGTTGATGGTTCTCTGCTTGCCGTTCTAAAATACCACCAAGGGCCACCCGCTTTTTGGCAACCAGTACGCGTTCTCACTTAAAAAATAGCACCGCTGCGGGGAGGAATGGGCGGATGAAACTATGGAATTCGTTTTCGATGATGCAAACAGAACTGGCCAAAACCGCTGCTTCCGGCTTGGTGGTGACGATCGGTAACTTTGACGGGGTACACCGCGGGCACCAAAAAATATTGGCGCGGGTGAAAGAGCTTGGTCGCGCCCATGGGTGGCTGGCCGTGGTGGTGACTTTCCGGGATCATACAGCAAAGATTCTAAAGGGGGAAGCACCCGGGCTTCTTCTCTCCGTCGAGGAGCGTTGCGCGCGCTTTGCCGCGCTGGGAATCGACGGCACCCTTCTTTTGGACTTCACTCCGGAGCTGGCCGCCATGGAACCGACGCCCTTTTTAGATCAACTGCTGGCTTTGGGGGTTCGGGCGCTGGTGGTGGGGCATGATTTTCGCTTTGGGATCAGGGGTACCGGTGACACCAATTTGATCTTAACTTATATGCAGAAACACGGATGTTATAGCGAAGTGGTGCCCCCGGTCAAGGTGCGGGGAAGGATTGTCAGCAGTACGCAGATCCGCACTTATTTACAGCAAGGAGAACTGGAGGCCGCCAATGAAATGATTGGCCGGCCCTTTAGTCTGTCCGGTATTGTCAGTAGGGGACAGGGGCTGGGCAGAGTTCTAGGTTTTCCCACCGCCAATCTGTCTTACCCGGCCGGCCGGTTACTCCCGAAGTTCGGTGCCTATTTTGTCCGGGTCTTCCTTAACGCGGAGGTATATTATGGTTTGGCCAATGTTGGCTGCAAACCCACTTTCGACCACTGCGTTCCGTTGGTGGAAGTTTTTATTGATCAGTTTTCCCGCGAAATCTATGGAGAATTTTTAACCGTGGAGTTTTTACATTTTTTACGGGAGGAACGGAAATTCGCTTCGCCCGAAGCGTTAAAAGCCCAGTTGCTTCTCGACCGGAAACAAGGGGAAGAACTTCGCCGGAGGATTCTGGCGCAGAAAGCTTGCAATTGAACTTAAAAAATAAGGGGCCATGTCACTTCGGCCCTTTTTTAACCTTCACTTCGCCAGGAATACTGTGCCAAGTTCAAGTCAGCGGATAAGACCAATTAGCCCATGTGGGGCAGTGTATTGGGGGTAAAGGCAATCACTCGCCCGCGCAGCGGGCAACGGGCGCCCGGTGGTGAGTGCGATTTGCCAAGGAAGACAGGTCGGCCCGTCGCAAACCGTACTGATCGATCAGTCTCTCCACCGCCGCGGTTTCGCCCACATCCTTTGGCTGGTGGGCATCGGAGTTGGCAACGACCGTAATTCCTTTATAACCGGCAGCCAATTCCCAGAAAGGGGAGAGGGGATAGGGAGGACGGAGCCCGGCCGTGGTTTTAAGCATCGGTTTTCGCAACCCATAAGCATTGACCTCTAAGGGAACTTTATAGGCCGCGGCGGCTTCCAGAATCCGTTTTGCACACTCAATGGCGTGTTCGTCCCAGAATTCATAGGAGTTGCCAAAGAGGTCGGGATGGGCGATGAAGGCAAAGAGGCCGGAAGCGATCGTTTCGACCATATGGTCGGCATAGGCCAGCAACGCTTCTTTGCTCTTCAAGTAGGAATGGACTCCCACCCAGCTACCATTATAGGGAACAAAATGGTTGCCGGCGATTAAGTAGTCAAATTTCCTTTTTCCCAATAACTCTTCCCGGTAAAAGGAGCTGTATTCCGGACTATATTCGCATTCCATGCCTTTTAAGATCGTCAGTTCCGGGTAGGTAACCCGGGCTTTTTCGACAGCCTGGTCATAGCTGTCCAGTTCGGACAGGTCCATGCGGATCATGCTCCAACGCGTATCAGGTAAGAAGGGGAGGGGGGTATGATCGGTTACCCCTAAAACCCCTAGTCCTTTTTGTACAGCAACAGCGGCATAATCGACAACATCGGCATCGGCGTGTTTACAACGGTAAGTGTGGGTATGATAATCTTGACGCATGAAGAATCCTCCATTAATATTGGTTTATATATACAAACTTCCGTCCTTTCATACTATTTCCTGCCTTTTACGTTTAGTTTAAACAAAACTTAGCCGTAAGTTAATATTTTAAGGAGGGACTTGATGAAGATGAAACGATACCAGGCGGCAATTATTGGCTATGGTAATATTGGCCGTTTTTTAGTGGATGCGATTGAGACGGCACCCGATTTTCAACTGGCCGGTGTAGTGCGGCGGCCGGAATCGGTGCAAAAATCCGCCGCCCAATTGACGGGCATTCCGGTGGTTACGTCTTTAACGGAGCTGGACACGGTCGATGTGGCTTTTCTTGCTTTGCCGTCCCGTTTGGTTCCCAAAGCAGCGGCGGAAATTCTGGCCATGGGTATTAACACGGTTGACAGTTACGACATCCATAGTGATCTGGTTAATTACCGTCAGCAATTGGAGCCAATTGCCAAAACCCACGGGAAAACCGCCGTGATTGCCGCCGGGTGGGATCCGGGTACCGACTCGCTGATCCGGTGTCTCTTTCAGTTTATGACCCCGCAGGGGATTACTTACACCAATTTTGGCCCCGGAATGTCAATGGGGCATTCCACGGCGGTCAAGGCCATCCCCGGCGTTTTGGATGCGCTTTCCTTAACCATTCCGGTTGGCACCGGCTTGCACCGGCGGATGGTCTATGTGAAGCTGGCCCCGGAGGCCGATCCGGAAGTTGTGGAACAAGCAATCAAGCAAGACCCCTATTTTGTCCATGATGAAACGGTTGTCACCTTTGTCCCCGAAGTGCAAGGTTTGATTGATATGGGCCATGGTGTGCTTCTGGAAAGAAAGGGAGCGTCGGGGCGCACCCATAACCAGCTGCTCAAGTTTGAGATGCGGATTAATAATCCGGCTCTCACCGCCCAGGTTATGGTGGCGGCCGCCCGGGCCGGCTTAAAACAGCAGCCGGGTTGTTACACCATGATTGAAATACCGGTCATCGATTATCTGTATGGGGAGCGGGAAGAGCTCATCGCCAGTCTGGTCTAAATTATTGCTTCAGAAATCTCCGGTTTGACCGATAAAACTAATGGAATGCGTTAATCCGTGACAGCTAAACCTGCCCTGCAGTAGGCAGGTTTAGTTATACTGTTTCCGGGCGAAAAGATAAGGAGCGCGACCCATGGGGAAGAGAAAAGAAAAGGATGAAATCCTCTGGCGTCAACGGGAAGAGGAAAGACTACATACCATGTATCAGTTGGAACACCAGTTGCAAGCTGCCGGTTACCGGCGGATCGCCGGAGTTGATGAAGCCGGCCGCGGGCCTTTGGCCGGGCCGGTGGTGGCCGCGGCCGCCATTATTCCCCCCGCCACTTTTATTGGCCACCTAAATGACTCCAAAAAATTGACGGCCAAACAAAGGGAGTTTGTCTACGAACAACTCATGGCGGCCAAGATCCCCTATGGCCTGGGCCAGGCGTCCGTGGAAGAGATCGACCGCTTAAACATTCTAAACGCTTCCCGGCTGGCGATGATGCGGGCGGTCCGGAACCTACCCGTGCCACCGGATTTTTTATTGATTGACGGGTATGCCTGGGCGGGGGTTGACATACCCCACCGCGGGGTGGTCGGCGGTGATGCGCTCAGTCTTTCGATTGCCGCTGCTTCCGTCTTGGCCAAGGTTACTCGTGACCGTCTGATGGTTGAACTGGATCGGGCCTTTCCCGGCTATGGTTTTGCACAACATAAAGGGTACCCCACTGCCGAGCATTACGCCGCTCTGGCCCGCCTGGGGCCTTGCCCGATCCACCGGCGCAGTTTTAACCTGCATCTTCAGTTAACCTTGGACCAGGCCGCGGGGGCAACTTCGGGGCGGAAAGGAGTTTAGACAGATGAACTCCGGATATTTACCCCCTTATCACCCTGGGACGAAGGGTTTTATCAAGGGGCAACTTGAACAAAGCAAAGACGGGCAGGTGGTTCTGAGAACAAAGCAAGGGGTTTTTCCGGTAAAAGTGGAAGGGGAGGGGATTCCCCTCGGCGCCGAGATTGTCTTCCGCCTCCTCCGGGAAGAGCCGGGACTGGTCGTACTTTCTCCTTACCGTCTGGAGACCCTTTGGGAGACCTTGCCCTTTTTTAAAGAATTGTTTGCCGGGGAGGAAACTTTGGGCCGGCAACTACTCCTTGCCGCCGTCCAGGAAAAATTACCGTTGACCCGGGAAGTTCTCTTAAATCTGAAAAAGGGGTTAATTACGGCGGAAAAAGAATGGGGAGTCCAAATTCATCCCCGTGCCGTTGCTTTTCTACAAGCAAGGAACATTCCGCTGGCACCACGGACCCTCCTGTGGGCCCTTTATCTCTTGTTTCCGGCGGTCCAAAAGGTGATGTGGCAACAGACCGGGGTGCAACCGCCCATCCTTCCCTTTTTGGCCAAAAGCCATGCCGAAGAGGAGGGGGATACCGGGGAGGAAAACCCCGCCGCGCAGACCGGGGACGAGCTTGTGGAGGCGGTTTTCCGGGAAGCGAGGATCTTTATGCGGCAGCAAGCCGACCGGGATCCGGGTTTGCCCCATCTTCTTTTTTACTATTGCCCCACTCCCAAGACGGAGATCCGCTGGGCGGGACGGGGCTTTGGTTTCCCCGAGGAAAAGAACGGAGACGAAGAAAAGGAAGGACGCGAACAAAACCAGCCCTGTTACGCTTTTTGTTTAGCTTACCAATCTCCGGTCTTTGGCAAAATGGAGATTATTGGGGTTAACAATCAGTCCGGCTTAAATCTGAAAGTGTTGGCGGATCGTGCTGTTTTAAGCCAGAATCTTTTTGCCGGTTTGCAAGCCTATCTGGAAGCGAAAGGCTGGCCCGTCCGGTCGGTTAAAGTTGAGGAGTACCAGGCAGGTGAGGCGGCGAGCCTTCAGCCGCTGCGGATTGATGGGTGGTTATAATGCTGCGGATTGCTGGGTGGTCAAAAAATGGAAGAGAAGATGATTAAAGCCATTGCCCTGCGCTACCGGCAGGCGGAGGACGAAGCCCCGGTTGTCCTGGCCAAAGGCCAAGGCTATGTCGCAGAAGCCATTTTGGAGTTGGCTCGTCAGGCCAAAATTCCGACGGTGGCCGACCCCGCTTTGTGTAAGCTCTTGGAAGGCGTTGAAGTTGGTAGCTGTATTCCGCCGGAGGCTTACCAGTTAACCGCGGAGATCCTGGCCTTCATCTGGCAGTTGGAAGAAAAGGCGGGAAAGCGGCGTTTGGTTTAGGGACCTCTCCCGGAGGGAGGTCCTTCTTTTTGTCAAGTAACCTTTCCGAACCATTCTACTACTGGTTCCTATAGTAGGCGGTTCGGCAGAGGTTATCTTTTTAATCTGTAATCTGTTTTTATGTATTTTTTGAACAACAGGCCCAGGATCACCCCAAAAATAACAGCACTAAACAGTTGGGCGTAATAATCACTGATTGGCCGGTACGGAATCAGATTGCGTCCTTCGATCAGCCACATAAAAAGGACTTCCAACAAGATCCAGCTTTGCAGGTTGAGAAAAACGCTTTTTAAAATTAGATTTTCCCAGCCGAAGTGCTCGACGGCCATACGGTATAAGATCAACGCGATACTGGCGCCTAAGGACATCGATAAAAAAGCACCAAGCAACCGGGTGGGCCGGTTTAGGGTAATCATCAAGCTGCTTAACTCGAAAACGCTGTACTTGGCGTATCCCATAAGTTTTAGCACACTGGTCAGTATCTCATAGGGGATGGCCGCTAAAGCACCGATGATCATTGATAACGTCGGTTTATTTGTTTTCATGGAAACTCTCCCGTACCGTTTATGCCTATTTTTAACGATAAAACAAGAGGTTATTCGGTTTAAAAAAAGTGGGTCAATAACGGTGTCAAAAGCCAAAATATACTGTTATTGGGAATAAATTGAAGGAAAAGAAAAAAGGAGCGCGAAATCTAAGCACAAAACTGGTAAAGGTGAGGGTAATGGACCGACGGCGGCTGGGGAATTACGGCGAATTCATCGCCCGCCGGCTCCTGGAGGAACGGGGTTACCGGATATTGCACCAAAAGTATTACACCCGTTACGGGGAGCTTGACCTGATTGCCAAAGACGGAACGCAAATTGTCTTTGTTGAAGTAAAGACCAGAAGCGGGAAAGCTTATGGCGGCGGTCTGGAGGCGATTACCAAACGGAAAAGGAACCATTTGGTCCGCGCCGCCCTTTATTTTTTACAACAACACAATTATCAGGATCTGCCCTGCCGGTTCGATATTCTTGCCCTCGAGTTGGACCGCCAAGGAAAACTGCTTACCTACCAGTTAATCACCGATGCTTTTGGGGTGGAAGGGGGTAACTATTACTGATGTTTGCCAAGGTGACTAGTGGTACGGTGGTTGGCATTGACGGGTTTCCGGTCGAAGTGGAGGTCGATCTTTCCGCCGGACTTCCTTCCTTTGATTTAGTTGGTTTAGCCGATACTGCCGTCAAAGAAGCAAAAGAACGGGTGCGGGCGGCGATCAAAAATTCCGGGTTTTCTTTCCCGGGCCACCGGATCGTAATTAACCTGGCTCCGGCCGATTTACGCAAAGAGGGAAGCGGTTTTGACCTTCCGATTGCCCTGGGTATTCTTTTGGCTCAGGGTTGTTTTGACGAAGAAGCCCTGAATGGTGGATTCATCGTCGGGGAATTGGCCCTTGACGGCTCAATCCGGCCGGTCCGCGGGGTCTTACCGTTGGCGCTCGCCGCCCGCGACAGCGGACGGGAGTTCCTGATGTTACCGGCCGGTAATTTTTCAGAGGCCTTGGCCGTAAGGGGGATTAACTTAGTCCCGGTTTACCATCTCCGGGAAGCGGTTGAGTATCTGCAAACAGGAAAAATTCCAGCAGTCAAAGCAGAGGGACAGGCCGAAACCGCCGCTGCTGTTGAGACGGAAGACTTTGCCGATGTCAAGGGGCAGGAAACGGCGAAACGAGCCCTGGAGATTGCTGCGGCCGGCGGGCATAATATAATTTTGGTTGGTCCGCCCGGCTCCGGAAAAACGATGCTTGCCCGGCGGCTCCCTTCCATCCTGCCCGACCTGAGCCAGGAAGAAGCCCTTGAACTGACAAAGATCTATAGTATCGCCGGTTTGTTACCGCCGGGCGTCACTCTTTTACGGCAACGCCCCTTTCGTAGTCCGCACCATACCACCACCAAAGCCGGTTTGGTCGGCGGAGGAAACTATCCGCGGCCCGGTGAAGTGACTTTAGCCCACCACGGTGTCCTTTTCCTCGACGAGTTCCCCGAGTTTCCCCGGGAGGTGCTGGAAGTCCTCCGTCAACCACTGGAGGACGGCAAAGTGACCATCGCCCGCACCACCCTTACCCTGGTATATCCCAGCCGGTTTATGCTGGTGGCGGCGATGAACCCCTGTCCGTGTGGTTTTTACCGGGATCCGCTCCAGGCTTGCCGGTGTACGCCCACTCAGATCCAAAGGTATTCAGCGCGGATCTCCGGCCCTTTGCTGGACAGGATCGATTTTATGGTGGAAACCCCACGGCTGCGTTATGAAGAAATGACCGCCCCCGGCAAAAACGGAGAAGAATCAAAACAAATCAAGGCCAGAGTAACGGCTGCCCGCCGGCGGCAGGAAGAGCGGTTCAAAGGAAGAGGTTTGTATTGCAACGCCCAGATGGGCCCGAAAGAAATAAAAAAATACTGTGCCTTGGATCAGGAGGGGAAGAAGTTAATGGCCGCGGCGGTACGCAGTTTTGGGATCACCGCCCGGGGCTATAACCGTCTGCTCTGCGTGGCGCGGACGATTGCCGATCTGGCCGGCCAGGAAGCGATCGAACCTGCCCATTTGGCCGAGGCCCTTCAGTACAGGCGGTTGGAATTCTTGACGCAGGAGGGGAGATAGTATCCGCCACCGAGATTGTTATAATTGGTTAAAGGAAAGGAAAACTGCGGAAAAAGTCAAATAGATCCAAAGGGCCATAAGAATCACCACAAAAGTGGCCCCTAAAACATTACACCGGGGGGTTGGGTTAACGATGAACGCAATCGAGGTAATCAAAACAAGAAGAAGCATTAGAAAATACAAAAACCAGGAAGTGCCGAGGGAAATAATTATGGATATTCTAGACTGTGCCAGGCTTGCCCCTTCCGGGTACAATAATCAGCCCTGGCATTTCGTGGTGGTGACCGATCAGGAATTAAAAGTGAAGCTTTCTCAGCTCGCCAAGTATGGCAGATTTATAAAAGATGCTTATGCGATGATTGGGGTTTTCTGCCGGAAGGATGCGGCTTGCTTTTTTGAAGACGGTTGTGCGGCAACAGTTAATATCCTCCTGGCGGCCTGGAGCTATGGCCTGGGAACCTGCTGGATAAATTCATATAAAAAGGAACACTCGGAAGAAGTAAAGGCTTTGCTGAAATGCCCGGAATCCTACGAGCTTATCTCGATGATTTCCCTAGGCTATCCGGATGAAACTCCTGTCGTCAAGA
Source organism: Capillibacterium thermochitinicola (assembly GCF_013664685.1). Lineage (NCBI taxonomy): Bacteria > Bacillati > Bacillota > Capillibacterium > Capillibacterium thermochitinicola. The sequence continues at coordinate 46,619 of NZ_JAAKDE010000023.1, read as the reverse complement.
AAAAGGAGTTAAAAGAATTAGTAAGTTTCAATGGTTTTTGCTGATGAAAAGCATGAGGCGCCATAGGCCATAAATTGGCGCGGTTCACAATAAATCTTTCAGTTGCAAAGAAGAGCTGATTTGGGTAATATATAGTAAATAGGGGACTTGTGTTAAGTTCAAGGGCAATTAGGCTTTGCCGATGTGAAAAATAGGATTATGACGAAATAAGGGAGAGCAATGCAGACGAACAGTTATCTTGATTATAAGGAAATAATCGCGGATACAGTAGGAAAGGTGTTAGCGGAGACCGGGTTGGAAAAGCAGGCGATTTACGCTTTACTTGAATACCCACCCGACGAGAAGTTGGGTGATCTCGCTTTACCCTGTTTTCAATTGAGTAAAATCTTGAAAAAAGCCCCCAACTTGATTGCTCAGGAGTTGGAGGCCAAAATAGATCCGGCTCCTTATTTTGAAGCGGTCAAGGCGACCGGACCCTATCTGAATTTTTTCGTGGCTCCGGTTACGCTGGCCGGAGAAGTATTGGGCAAAATCATGACTTGCGGGTCCAACTACGGGGCACACGCCATCGGCGGGGGACAGAATATTGTCATTGATTTTTCGGCTCCTAATATCGCCAAACCTTTCCACGTAGGTCATTTGAGCAGTACAGTGATTGGCAATGCCCTGTATAAGATCTTTGAGTTTCTGGGCTATAACTGTGTTGGCATTAATCATTTGGGCGACTGGGGAACCCAGTTTGGCAAGCTGATCACCGCCTACAAGAAATGGGGATCCGCCGAAGCGGTGGAAAAAGGACTAATCAAAGAGTTGCAGCGGTTATATGTCAAGTTTCATTCCGAAGCGGAGCAGGATCCATCGTTGGAAGATGAGGCCCGCGAATGGTTCCGGAAAATCGAGAACGGGGACGAAGAAGCCCTTTCCCTCTGGCGGTGGTTTAAAGATATCAGTTTGGAAGAGTTCCAAAGGGTCTATGACCTGCTGGAGATCTCTTTTGACTCGATGGCCGGCGAAAGTTTTTACAATGATAAAATTGACGCCGTGCTTGACGAGTTGAAAGAGAAACAGCTGCTGGTGGAGAGCGATGGGGCCGCCATTGTCAACCTGGAAGACTACGGAATGCCGCCCTGTTTGATTTTGAAAAAGGATGGCAGTACCCTCTACGCCACACGGGATATTGCGGCCGCCCTGTACCGCAAGAAGACCTATCAGTTCGTAAAAGCGCTGTATGTAACGGGGGCTGCGCAAAGTCTCCATTTCAAACAGTGGTTCAAAGTGGTGGAACTGATGGGCTACGATTGGGCGAAAGATTTAGTACATATTCCTTTCGGCCTGGTTAGTCTTGAAGGTGAAAAGTTATCCACGAGAAAAGGCCGGGTTGTTTTACTGGAAGACCTGTTAAGGACAGCGATCGAGAAAACACTGGCCATTATCAATGAGAAAAATCCCGGCCTTGCGCGGAAAGAAGAAGTCGCGCAGATGGTCGGGGTTGGGGCCGTTGTTTTTGGGGCATTGAGTGTCAACAGGATTAAGGATGTAACTTTCTCATGGGAAGAAGCATTGAGTTTTGAGGGCGAGACCGGCCCGTATCTCCAATATACGCACGCCAGGGCGTGCAGTATTCTGCGTAAAGCCGGGTTTTCGCCGGAGGTGGACACTTTTGCCCCGGAAAAACTCAACGACCCGGCGGCGCTGCGCGTCGTCAAGACGCTATATCTCTTCCCGGAAAAAGTGCTTAGTGCCGCCAATGAATATGAGCCTTCCATCATCAGCAGGTATTTAATCGACCTTGCCCACGCATTCAACGGGTTTTACCATGAATGCCAAGTTTTGGTGGATGACCCGGATCTACAACGAGCAAGGCTTGTTTTAGTTTGGGCAGTTAAAACCGTTTTAGCAACTGGTTTGGGTTTGCTGGGCATCAAAGCGCCGGAGCAAATGTAATAACGGGAGTGTTGGTACCTTCCAACGATCCAATCCTGGTGGAAGGTTGTGTGACGATGAAGGCGTTACTTCGAATCTTGTCTTTATGTTTATCCGTAACGGTTTTTCTCTCCGGTTGCGGATGGGAACAGGACTCCTTTTATTACCAGGGAATCCTTTTTGAGGGTTTTGATCCTGCGAAACACCAGCCTTCACCCGCATTTCTTAAGAATATCACGCCTACAAAAGTTACGCTTTCCCCACGGCAGATTAAAGCCCTCAAAAAGTGCGTGGACTTATTGTGCGAACACGGCTTACGTTATTTACTGGAGTATCCCGATCGTTTTGTCATCGTTGAAGCTCCCTACTCTTTTGCCGACAAACCCCAGATGATTGTCTACCTTGACAAGGAAAAAGTTAATTTGACTTTCACCATCGACGATGACTGGGAGAACAAACTGCTCAACGCGAACCTGGGTTTAATGGAGCACAGTGGACAGTTTCATTTTCAAGGTACGCCAAAGCTGCCTAACCTCCTGCGGATTATCATTCATGAGATCGGTCATTTAGTCGAGTTTGAGCGGTTGAAATTTAACTGGCAAGGTAAATTTGTTCCCCATCCTTTAAATAAGGAGTTCGTCAATATCTCTTGGGACCAGGACCGCTACTGGCAGGATAAAGAAGGTTTCTCGGAGAAACTGCACAATATCCAATCGGTTGAGGGTTTGCTCCTTTTTCTGCAGTGGTTTAAAGAAGAATCCTCCTTTTTCAGTCTAAGCAGCAGTATGGGGATGAATGAGGATTTCGCCGAGGCTTTTGTTTATTATATTTTGAAAGAGTACTACAACTACGAAATCAATTTTGTTTATCAAGGCCGTGTAGTGCTGGACAACTTACAAGCGCCCAACCGTTACCGCAGACAAAAAATGGCGTTTGTTGCCAACTTGCTGCAGAACGAACTGATGGAGAATAAATGAACAATGGGAGGAAGGACGATGCGCCGAAAAATAACTGGTTTCCTATTGCTCCTCATGTTGTTTGTGGTATTAGCCGTACCCGGGCGCACGGAAAATTACAGTTTGCAACTGACGGCCGCCACTGCCAACGCCGCCGGTGAAGTAGGGGCGGTGGTGTTAACCGAATTTCAAAGACTGGTTCAAGAACGGACCAAAGGTTATATCAATGTCGTAATTTGCTTGGATGGTGTTTTAGGCAGTGACCAGGAACTGGTCAAAGGACTGCAACGGGGAACGGTCGACATCATTACTGTTTCCGCCTTTAAATATGCCGAGTATGTACCGGAATTTACCGTGCTGGAACTGCCTTTTCTCTTTTTCTCCACCGACCATTTGAAAACAGTTATGGCGGGGACTTTGGGAGAGGTTTTGAAGGGAAGAGCCCTGGAAAAGCGGGGCGATTATGTTTTAGGGTATATCACCGACGGACCCGTCAATATCGTCAGTAACCGAGCCTTAACCAGTTTGTCCCAGAGTCGCGGGCTCCGTTTTCGTACGTTGCTTCTGCCAACGCACCGCCGAACCTGGGAGATTATGGGCATTACCCCGGTGACCCTGGCTTATTCCGAATTTAAAATCGGTTTGCAGGTGGGGATGGTGGATGCGGTCGAAACCAATTTCATTGACTACAAAAAGATGCGGGTTTATGATACCGCCCGTTTTATCCTCCAAAGCGAGCATTACTTTCCTGTCCAAATCCTCATGTTAAGTAAGAGAGCCTGGCAAAGGATCCCCATGGCTTACCGGGAAATCGTCCGGGAGTGTGCCCGGGAAGCCGTTGCCTATGGTAGTGATGAACTGATTTGGCAGAACCGGGAAACCGCCCGGGAATTAACGGAGAAATACGGGGTAAGAATTACCGAACTAACCCTCCCGGAGAAAAAAACCAACTACCAAAAGTTGGTTGCTTTCCAGGAAGAAACTTTTAATGCCTACGGTTTGAAAGAGATCTGGCCGGAAGTGAAAGCTACTTATTTGGAATACCAAACGCAATTAGAAGCGGAGCTCGAAAGGATCAGGCAAAGCCGGGAAAAGGAGAAAGAATAGTGACATAAAAATGTACCCAGCGGATAAAAGCCCTTTCCAAATGGAAAGGGTTTTTTGTGTTCTTGGAGGGTCCATAAAAAGTGTCGGCCCAAAAATTTTTGCTTTAAGAAAAAGGAAATATCATATTAATGTCGAATGCTACTTTCGTAAAAAGAACAAATTGGTATCAAATATTTTACCGATTTTTTAACAGGAAAACCGAAACCGTTTTCGATTTTTAAATCGTCATAGGGAGGATAATCTTGGCGCCTGCTGATAGATATAAGAAAGGAAGCTTGGGTTTTTATTTTTAAATTTATTATACCAAAGACCGAAACCGATTTCGTAATTAAAATATTATAATTGAGATTCTAATCGATATCTCTAGTTTATATATATGAAATAGATAATAGTTTATTTGGTTTGAATTGTTGTCCATTTCGCGAAAGGTGAGCTATCGGCATAAAAAAGGACAACCATCAAATGTAGACCGGGATTAAACGCAATTATTTCGGTTCTTTTCGCCGAAAACCGAAACCGTTTTCGATATCTGAATTGCTTACTTTTAATTGTTGGACAAAGAAGGGGGTGGCTAAGTTCAACAATGGGTAATAGCATTCAATAACGTGCAATACGGAGGAACTCGAGTTTTTAAGAGGAAAAGGAGGTTCTGTTATGTTTAAACGTAAGAAACTAGTTTTATTTACTTTGTTGCTTATTACCTTCATCGTCGTTTTATCGGGTTGTTTTAAAAGTGGAAATGGCAAAAAAACTGCTACATATCAATTAACAGTCAATGTGACGGAGGCAACGGAAGGCAATCCCATCTATGGCGATATCATAGTTTTATCCGAAAAAGGCGCAAAAGTCGCCCAAAAAACTGGCAATGCAGCCCAGTTTAATTAAAAAAGGGGACATATACCGTAAAGGTTAATGATCCCGGTTTTGAAACCTGGTCGCAAAAAGTATCAATCAGCAAGAACATGACGCTGTCTGTTGTTTTACAACCCAAAAACCAGGTTGCAAATGGGGATTTCAGCAAAAATTTCTTGTCTTCGACAACTGACGGGGCAAGCGTATGGGATACAAACGGGACCTGGCAATTGGCCTTGAATGTAGCAGAGGCAGCCGGCAATGCTTATGCTGAAAATGGCATCGGGGTCGTTGCAGTCACGGCCGGTGCGGGCGGTGAAGGATGGAATGTGCAGCTTTTGTACGCGCCGGTCGCCGTTGAGAAAGGTGCAACTTACCGGGTTTCCTTTGACGCCAGAAGCGAAACAGCGGGAAGCCAAATTGCGTTTATCGTTGGCGGCGGCGAGGACGTTGGTTGGCGTAAATATTTCAATGCGAGCTTTAATTTAACTACGGAGATGAAGAATTACACTGAAGATTTTATCGTGGAAGTTGATAGCAATGACAACGCCCGTGTTGAAATTTGGCTCATAAACAACGATACTTATTATTTTGACAATGTCAAGCTGATCAAGATCGCCGAAACCGACTTTGCTAGCTTGCCACAACCGGGTACTTTAACCGAAGCTGACGAAGATAAAGTTGAAGACTGGCAGTTAGTGTGGAGCGACGAGTTTGACGGTCCCGAGATTGAACGCAGCATCTGGAACTTTGAAGTCGGGAACGGACACGACAAAGGGATTCCCGGTTGGGGTAACAACGAGCTTCAGTATTATACCGATGGCGAAAATGTATCCATTGAAGATGGCAAACTGGTTATTGAAGCAAGAGAAGAAGTAAGAACCGATCAGTATGGTACTTATCAATATACCTCCACCAGAATGACGACGGAAGGTAAATTCGAGATCAAATATGGCCGTGTTGAAATTCGCGCGCGGCTTCCGATCGGAAAAGGGATCTGGCCTGCCTTCTGGATGCTGGGTAACGACATCGGTACCGTAGGCTGGCCAAAGTGCGGCGAAATTGATATTATGGAATATCTGGGGCATCAACCGGACACCGTGTATGGAACCGTGCATGGGCCGGTATCGCGAGAAATGGGAGTCAGCTCCGGGTATAGGCTGGAAACTGGGAATTTCCACGAGGAATTCCACGTCTTTGCGATGGAATGGGATCCCGATGAGATCGAATTCTATGTTGATGACCAGCTTTACCACGTGGTAAACAAGTACGAAATTGGTTTAAGCGACTGGGTATTTGATCATCCCCATTTCTTCATCATCAACCTGGCGGTTGGCGGCAACTGGCCGGGTTATCCGGATGAAACCACAGTTTTCCCGCAGAGAATGGAGATTGATTACATCAGGGTATATGAAGACGTAAATCCGGACAGTATCGATGGCCTCGAGGAGTGGGACTGCGATTATGAAAGATGGTGGAAAACTGAACCGGAAGTGGATCGCGTAACCGGCGACAAAGATCCGGAATACTACTTTATGGCCGACGATCCAACACTTATTGATGTCATATACGGTTGGGATCCTAACTCAAAAGATGGGGATATTACTTTGGACACGTGGGGAACATGGGCTCCTTATAAAATCGACGCATTTTATGCCGGAAAAAATTGCTGGGAAGTTACCGCAGCAGGGGGCTGGAGTCCAGAGGTGATGGGATCAGCACTGGCTTTGATGGGTGATGTTTATAGTACAGGTGCGCCACCGGCCGATTTTCCGGCAGACCTTTCAACCTATGACTACATCAAGTTGGAAGTGGCCGTCAGTGAAGGAAGTACATTTAACGATATAAAAATTAAATTGGCCCTGCCTCAAGGGAAAGGACATCTTGAGCCTGAAATTAGCCTAAAGGATTACGGCTTTGATCCGGCTGTCCAGGGCGAATGGCAGTCTATTTCGATTCCTCTGTCGGCCTTTGAATCTACAACCGGTGAATATGACTTAAGTGAAGTTACCCAAATCGGGCTGTTCTCTACCTTTGGACAAGTAGGTGTCGATAAGTATTATGTAACCGACTATTATCTCCTCAAGATCTAGTAAGATCGGTCCGTGCGTTTTTGCAATTAAAGTACCAGCTTAACCTGGACTGTAAAGGACGGGATCCAAAGAAAGGACGGTGTCCGCCCCGCCGGGCGGACACCGTCCTTTTCTGGGAACGAATCCTTCCATGCAGCCGAAAATTTTCCGGGCGTACCGCCAAAGCTCATGCCAAATCTTGTCTTAGGTTGCTTGCAGCAATAATTCGTCCGGGGCGACCTGTCTGGTTGGCCCCGTTTCATTATTTGCCGACGGACCGCACGGGAAAAATCCATGTAAAACAGGAAGGGGACAAGGAAATGCCTCCTGGATGCCGAAAAATGGTATTATGGAAGAAGCGCGGCCTGGCATTAAATATTTCCCAATTACTTTATCGCCATTCGAAACCGTTTTCGGCAAGCACTCACTTTGGCTTTCAGGGAAAAAGAAGGGACAAGCAAGGGGGTGGCTGTTTCGGCGTACGTTAAAGTTAACCCAGATTAAAGGGGAGGAAAATAGTGTTTAAAGGAGGTCTATCCATGTATAATCCGAAGAAACGGGTTTTCCTTTCTTTGATGGTTGTTGTTTTCATGATCGGTTTAATGGTGGCCGGAAAGGTACTAGCGGCCGAAACCTACCAGTTAATTGTCGAGGTGACCGAAGAGACGGAGGGCAATCCCATCACCGCCGAGGTAACTGTAATTGAAGGGGACAGGGTGGTTGCCCAAAGCCACGGCAGTATCGTTCAGTTTAAATTGGGAGCAGGCGATTATACGGTACAGGTTGCCGATTTTGGCTTTGCAACTTGGACCAATAAAATCGCGTTGACCGGGAACACGACGCTGCCGGTTGTTTTGGTGCCGGAGAATCTGATCCTAAACGGCGATTTTAGTAAAGATTTCATCCCGTTTACCAATGCCGGCGCCGGGGTGCTGGACACGAACGGCACCTGGCAACTGGCGTTGAATGCGAAGACCGCAACCGGTGAAGTTTACATCGAAAACGGCGAGGGGAAAGCGGTGATCGCGACCGGTGCGGGCTCCTATAATGTCCAGCTTTTAAACGCCCCGGTGGTCATTGAAAAAGGCGCCACCTACCGGGTGACCTTTGACGCCAGAAGCGAGAAGGAGGGTAGCACGATATGTTTTGCGATTGGCGGGGGCGCCGATGTCGGCTGGCGCAAATATCTGAGTGAAAACGAAGGGCGTTTCGCCTTAACGACGACCATGCAGACCTATAGCAAGGAATTTACCATGCATTCCCCGACGAATGAATATACCCGCATCGAAATCTGGATGTTGAACAATGATACCTATTACTTTGACAATGTCAAGCTGATCAAGATCGCTGAAGCCGACCAGGCAAGTATGCCGCAACCAGGTACTTTAACCGAAGCCGACGAAGATCAGGTGGAAGATTGGGTGCTGGTCTGGAGCGAAGAGTTTGACGGGGAAGAGATTGACCGCCGGATTTGGCGCTTTGAGATTGGCAACGGCCACTACAACGGCATTCCCGGCTGGGGGAACAATGAACTTCAGTATTATACCGATGGCGAAAATGCCTTTATCGAAGATGGGAAACTGGTCATTGAGGCCAGAAAAGAGAAGAGAACCGACCAGTACGGTACTTTTGACTATACTTCCACCAGGATGATTACCAAAGACAAGTTTGAGATCACCTACGGGCGCGTGGAAATTCGGGCGAAACTTCCCATTGGACGGGGGATCTGGCCGGCTTTCTGGATGTTGGGAAGCAACATTGATACCAAAGGCTGGCCAAGCTGCGGCGAGATCGATATCATGGAATATCTGGGACACCAACCGGACACCGTCTACGGGACCGTGCACGGGCCGATCTCGGCCGGACCGGGGGTCGGCTCCGGGTATACGCTGGAAGCGGGGAACTTCCACGAAGATTTCCACGTCTTTGCGATCGAGTGGGATACCGACGAAATCGAATTTTATGTCGATGACCAACTGTACCATGTGGCGAACAAGTATGAAATCGGGGCCAATGACTGGGTGTTTGATGAACCCCACTTCTTCATCATCAACCTGGCGGTCGGGGGGAATTGGCCGGGTTATCCCGATGAAACCACAACTTTCCCGCAGCGCCTGGAGATCGATTACATCCGGGTATATGAAGACCGGGACCCGCGAAGCATCGACGGCCTTGAAGAATGGGACTGTGCGTATGAACGCGCCTGGAAACAACCGGTAAGCGGGCCGCAGGGGACGCCGGAGGCGCCGGTGGTAATCCAAGTGACTGGGGACCAGGATCCCGAATACTACTTCATTGCCGATAATCCGTCCCTCGTCGATGTGGTATATGGCAGTAATCATAATGCCCATGACGGCGATATTGCGTTGGACCCGTGGGGCACACCCTATACCATAAAACAGAACGTTACTTTTGCGGGCAAGAACTGCTGGCAAGTGACGGCCTCCGGCGGTTGGGGATCGGTAATGGCTTTCATGGGGGATGTCTATAGTCCGGCGGCACCACCGGCCGCCTTCCCGGCCGATCTCTCAACCTATGACACTATCGAGTTAAAACTGGCCGTCAGTGCCGGGAATACCTTCGCCGACATTAAAATGAAATTTGCCGGTGCCGAGCATGAGTTTAGCTTGATCGACTACGGTTTGGACCTGGCGGCGACCGGGTGGCAGGAGATTACGATCCCCCTGTCCGACTTTGCTTTTGATCTGAAAACCGTTACTCAGATTGCCATCTTTGCGCTTGGGGGCAAAACGGGTGCCGATCACTTCTATGTGACCGACTATTATCTGAAGGCGGAGTAAGTTTGGGATGCGCTTTACCGTGCTGAAAGTAGAGCCTAAAGACTTAATCAACCTTAAATAACGGTCGGAAGAATCCAGGAGAGCTAGGTCTCCGCCCGGCGGTTTTATTGGACGGAAGGGTCTATGGCCCCCAACCGGGCCAAGATTTCGGGATCCGGCTCAATAATCAGGGTTTGGTAACGGTTATAAACCACAAACCCGGGAGGAGCACCGGTGGGTTTGCGCAGGTGTCGTCTTTCGGTGTAGTCAACTGGGACTTTGCTGGACCCGCGGGCTTTACTGTAATAAACGGCCAGGTTGGCAGCGGCCAGTAAAACGTCGGGCGGAACCGGCTTCCCTTGGGTGCGGATGATCACATGGCTGCCGGGGATCTTTTGGGTGTGCAGCCAAAGGTCATGGGGGGCGGCGGTTTTCATGGTCAGTTGGTCGTTTTGTTTGTTATTGCGGCCGACCAGGATCTCCCAACCGTCAGCCGCCCGGAAAAGGGAAGGCCGGTTTTTCACCGGAGTGTTGGTCTGTTGTTTAGGTTGGTTTTTAGCTTTAAGAAGACCGGCTTCGGTCATTTCCGCCTCAATTTCTAACAGATCGGCGAAAGAAAGGGAGTTTTCCAGGGCACTTTCCAGTGAAGCATAGTATTCCAGTTCCACTTCGGTCCGCTCCAGTTGGGCGCGGATCTTTTCCAGCCCTTTTTTGGCCTTGTTGTATTTTTTGTAATATAGCTGGGAGTTGGCGACGGGACTCAAAACCGGATCGAGGGGAATGGTCACTTCCGCGGCTTGCGGATGGTAATAGTTCGGGGCGACCAGTTCGGTTTGGCCCCGTTTAATTTCGTGTAGATGGGCGGCGATCAACTCTCCGTACAACCGGTAGGTTTCGGCATCGGCCGCACTGGTCAGCTCGGCCTGTTGCCGGGCGCGTTTTTTGGCGGCTTTTTGGATCGCCTTTTTAATTATGCTTTTAAGCTCGGCCCGTTTTTGTTGGTAGACTGCCTCCTGGTTGCGCCGGTGCAGGGTGGCGACGATGGCGCTGTTGACATCCGCGATTGGTTCTAACCTTTCCGCGGGGAGATGAAGAGGTTGGTATGGGAAGAAGTCCAGGGGTGAGCCGGAGGGATCAAGATAAAGAAAACAGACCGGCTCTTTCGCAATCCGCCGGTGCCAGGCGATAACCTCGTCATATAGGCGCCGCAGCAAATCGGTGGTGGCTTCGGCCACGGCCATGGTCGTGGTCACGCCCGCCCGCTGCATAGTCTCTTCTAGGAGCGGGCGGGAAAGTCCGAAGATCTCTTTCGCCAGGACCGTTCCGATCGCTTGTTCGCCGGATGAAAACTGAAAGATCCTTTCCCACTCCGCCCGGGTGAGGTTGGCCGGATGGTAACGCCCGGGTGTCGCCGGCGGCAAGTAAGGTTTGCCGGGAAGGATCTCCCGCTCCCGCTGGGTTGTTTCGGCAAGCCGCCGCAGCGCATCAACGATGATTCCCTCTCCGTTAACTAAAATAAGATTGCTGTTGGGGCCCATCGCTTCAAAGACCAACGAAAACGTCGTTAAACCGGCTTCCGGGTCGTAGACTTCAATTTGCAGGCGGATAATCCGTTCCCATGTAGGTTGCTCCAGCCGGATAATCCGCCCCCCTTGCAAATATTTGCGTAGCAGCATACAAAAGGCCGGAGGGCGGAGGGGATTCTCCGGCTTCTCTGTAACCAGGTGGGCGCGGTAAAACTGAGGGTGGGCCGAGATTAAAAGCTGGAGTTCACGCCGGGGAAAAGGATGGAAAACTTCAATGATCACCGTTTCTTTATCGGGTTGATAAATTTTGTCGATCCGGCCGTTCCTCAAGTGTTCATTTAATTCTTTGGTTAAATGCGCAATCGAAAAAGCGTCAAAGGGCATGCTGATTCCTCCATTTCGCCAACAGTATAGCATTCCAACCGGTGGTTCGCAAGGAGATTCCGGACATAAAACCATTTTTACCCCGCATAGGAATAGAGAGATAAACTTCTGCGGGGTGAAACCTTTGTCCAGACACTGGTGGCAAATGACACCGGCCGAATTGGCAATGAAGCTCCAAACCGACATTAACCGGGGCCTGCGGGTGGCGGAAGCACAAAGACGTTTGGCGCAGGATGGTGAAAACCGGTTACAGACAAAAAACCGCCTTTCCCCTTGGAAGTTGTTCTTTACCGAATTTGCCGATTTCATGGTTTTGGTTCTCTTAGGTGCGGTTGTGATCTCCGTTGCCCTCGGCGAATGGCACGATGCCCTGACGATCCTGGCCATTGTCTTTTTGAATTCAATTTTAGGCTTTGTCCAGGAGTACCGGGCGGAACGTTCTTTGGAAGCCTTGCGCGAATTATCCGCACCACAAGCCCACGTCATCCGGCAAGGCGCGCGAAAAACCATTCCGGCCAGCCAAGTAGTCCGGGGCGATCTGGTTCTGGTGGAAGCCGGTCACCGGGTGCCCGCGGATCTGCGCTTATTGGAGGTTACCGGGCTTGAGGTGGATGAATCACCGTTGACCGGGGAATCGATCCCTGTCCCGAAAACCAATCGTCCGCTTGATTCCCCCCAATTGGAGTTGGGAGACCGTAAGAATATGCTCTTTGCCGGTACCACTGTGACGCGGGGACGGGGCAAGGGAATCGCGGTAGCCACCGGGATGCACACGGAGTTAGGGAAGATTGCCGGAATGCTGGCCGAAAGCGAAGCCGGACTAACCCCGCTCCAGAAACGTTTAGAGCATTTAGGCAAGATTCTGGTGCTGGTTTGCATTGTTATTTGTGTGTTGGTCGGCGTCATCGGGATCGCCCGCGGTGAAGACTTCCGGCTCATGTTTCTCTCCGCCGTTAGTTTGGCCGTGGCCGCGATACCCGAAGGTTTACCGGCCATCGTTACTATCGCCCTGGCTTTGGGGGTCCAGAGGATGATCAAACGATCGGTGATTATCCGGCGTCTCCCCGCAGTTGAAACTTTGGGTTGCGCCACCGTGATCTGCTCGGATAAAACCGGAACTTTAACGCAGAACCAAATGATGGTGACCACCTGTTATCTTGGGGGGAAAGAGATTGAGGTGACGGGGGACGGGTTTGCCCCCAGTGGTCACTTTAAATGGCAGGGCCAAGAAATCCGACCATTAGAAGATTCCTCTGCTTTTCCCGACCCATCTGGTTTGCGGATGCTTTTGGCCGCGGGTTTGTATTGTAACAATGCGGACTTGGAATTAATACCCAAGACAAAACAATGGCGCTTGACTGGTGATCCGACGGAAGGGGCGCTCCTGGCCTTGGGTTTAAAAGCGGGACTTAACCGGGAACGGGTCAAACGCCTGGCGGAACTGGAGTTTACTTCGGAGCGGAAACGCATGAGTGTCCTGGTGGAGGAGAACGGGGCCCGTTTTCTTTACACGAAAGGGGCGGCCGATCTGCTTTTGGAACGGTCGACCAAGATCCGGTGGTGGGGAACGGAAGTAGCCCTCGATGAACGGCATAAACAGCAATTATTCCAGGCCATGGAAAAAATGGCCCGCCGCTCTTTACGGATCCTGGCTCTGGCTTACCGGCCTTGGACCGCCGAAAAGTCTACTTTATCCGAGGATGACGAACGGGGACTGGTCTTTTTAGGGATGGTTGGGATCAAAGATCCGGTGCGCCCGGGGGTCAAAGCCGCGATCAACCTGTGTCGTCAGGCCGGGATCCGGACCATCATGATCACCGGCGATTTTCCTGTTACCGCCCGGGCCGTCGGCGAGGAGTTGGGGTTGCTGCGCCGGGACGGTTTGGTCCTGACTGGTACAGAGTTGGATCGTCTGTCTCCGGCGGAGCTACGGCGCATCATTGGCCAAGTGGATATCTTTGCCCGGGTTAATCCCTACCATAAATTAAAAATCGTCCAGGCTCTGAAAGAGCAAGGGGAGATTGTGGCGATGACCGGTGACGGGGTGAACGATGCCCCGGCGATTAAGGAAGCCGACATCGGCGTGGCGATGGGGATCAGCGGGACTGATGTGACGAAGGAAGCTTCGGCGATGGTGATTACCGACGATAATTTCGCCAGTATCGTTGCGGCCGTCGAAGAAGGCCGCGGGATCTACAGCAATATCCGTAAGTTCATCCGTTACTTGTTGGGTTGTAACATTGGGGAGATCCTGACCATGTTCAGCGCGGTCCTTCTCCGGCTGCCTTTTCCGCTTCTTCCCATCCAGATCCTCTGGATTAATCTGGTCACCGATGGGCTCCCGGCGATTGCCCTCGGGGTCGAACCGACGGAGCGCGGGCTGATGCAGGAGCCGCCCCGTCCGCCACAGGAAGGGATCTTCAGCCGGGGATTGGGTTATAAAGTGTTAATCCAGGGGGTAACCATCGGTCTGATCACAACAGCTGTTTTCAGTTTTGCCTTGAAAACCGGAGCCAGTATGCCGGTCGCACGGACAATGTCCTTTTGCACGCTGGTCTTTTCCCAACTGAGTTACGTTTTTGCCTGTCGTTCCGAAACCCAGCCTCTCGTCAAGATGCGTTTATGGACCAACCTTTATCTTCTCGGTGCCGTCGCCATCTCCGGGTTAATGCAGTTTATGGTTGTCTCTCACCCCTTGGCACGAAGACTGTTCCAAACGGTGGCGCTGCCGCCAAGCGCCTGGGGAATCGTCTTTTTGGGGGCTATTGGTTCAGTAGTGGCGGCGGAAACGGTGTCTTGGGTTGGGCGTTATGTGAAAAATAAGTTGGCTTAGTTTTGCTTTGGGCATAGTTTCCGGGGCAAATGTGGCAAACTATTCCCAGAAATGAAAGAGGTGGAATGTTTTGTCCACATTTGTCCCGTTTTTATTCCTCTTCCTGTTTGGCTTTTTACCAGTATCTTTCCATCTGCATTACCACTGCCGGGGAAAAGACGATCACTTCGTTTTGGAATTACGCTTGTCCAAACTTTATATCTTTCGTTATGAAATTCCTAGTATGGTATGGGAAGGAACCGCCGGTCTAAACCAAAAGATCTTGACCGCGGCGGAAGGTTTTGGTTTCGAAGAAAACCGCACCCAAGAAAAGAGGATGGGGATCGACGCTTACCTGGCGAATTTGTTGGAGATCGGCCGGGCTTTAAAAAAATACGGGTTAGGGGGGACTTTCTTCTATTTTTTTCTTCCGGAGAAGTACCGGCGGTGGGTTACCGTCGAAGAAAGATTTGAGCGGAAAGGACGTTTTAACAGGTTTGTCTGGCGCACGGTACTTGGTGGGGCCGAGCCGGCGGTCCTCGGACCGACCACCGGACTTTGCTGGGGGGCAAAAGGGGTGATCGTCGGTTTTCTGGCCAACGAATATCGCTTCAAAAAACCGCCCCGGATCATGGTGGTACCCAACTTTCGGGAGAAAAACTGGGAAACCATGCTTGACTGCATATTTGAGATCAAGTTAGGACATATTATCGTTGCCGGAATTAAGAACTATCTAAGCCAACTTGGAGGAGGGAAAAACCATGCAGGGACACCCGATTGAGGGATTAATGAAGACGGCGATGGAGAGCATAAAAGATATGGTGGATGTCAACACCATTCTCGGTGATCCGGTGGAGACCCCCGATGGGAGTGTGATTATTCCTGTTTCAAGAGTCTCGTTCGGGTTTGCCGCCGGGGGGAGTGAGTTTGCTGGGCAACAAAAAGCGGACCAAAGGAATCAGGAAACAGACCAGGCGGTTCTGCCTTTCGGGGGAGGAAGCGGAGCCGGGATTACCCTAAATCCCGTGGCTTTTCTGGTGGTGAACAAAGAACAAACACGCCTGTTACCGGTGGATAATAATGTCTTGGTGGATCGGCTGCTTGATGTGGCGCCCCAAATTATTGATAAGTTCCAGAATATGATGGATAAACCGAAGACAAAAAAGGTTGAAGAAGTGACCGTCACCCAATAAAGCAAGACGCTGCTTTGACGGACAGTCATTTTCCGAGCGTCAGTCCAAGATTAGATAGCGGGGGTAATGGTGGATGAGGGTCGCCCCCACCATCAGTTTGTTAACCGCCGCACACACTTGTTCTTTCCGGAAAGGTTTGACCAAAAAATCTTTCGCTCCTTGTTTTAAAGCACGGGAAACATAGAATTTATGCTGCATGGAGGAGCAGATCACAATATTTGCTTTTGGGTCATAGGCCAGTAGTTTCTCCATGGTGGTAAACCCATCCATTACTGGCATTAGCAGATCAAGAAGGACCACCATCGGTTTCAATTGGGAATATAATTCCAAAGCTTCCAAGCCGTTGCTGGCTTGTCCCAGGACTTTAATCCCTGTATCGGTCAGGATAGAGCTTAAAACCAAACGCATGATCCGTTGATCGTCGACAATGAGGACACCCTGGTTTTTTGTTTGGTTAGGGTCAAGCATAGAAATCGTACCCACAATAATCCCTCCTAAGCTATAGGATAAAGCCCGCCCATGTCGTACAAAGGGGGTGATCATCTGAAAACAAAGGTTGATCCGGAGCTCTGTATCGCCTGCGGTTTATGTATTAGCATGTGTCCGGACATATATTCTTGGGATGACGACGGCAAAGCCCATGCTATTGAGGGGCCGGTTCCCGAGGATCAAGAATCTTGTGCGGAGGAAGCCGCCGAAAACTGCCCAACCAGTGCCATCAGCACCGAATAATCAGTTAATCGGCCCCGGCTTTAAGCTGAAAATAGGGCACGGCCATGAGCGGATTTGGGAAAAGGGCAAATTCGCCGTTTTTGAATTTAACCACGAAACGATAACTGGTTCCATGATCAGGTAACTGTTCAAGTCGGGAAAAAGCGATCCCATATTGATCTTCGGCATTTTCCTGCTCCAACGTTACCTGATTTATTTTTTTATCTGCATTTTTGTAATAAAGAATTACCTTTTCCACTTCCCGGGCCGGACGTACCGTACATTTGAGGGTTTTTTCCTCCGGTCCGGGGGGAAAATGAAAGATTGTCGGGGTATAGTCGCCGGTGTTACGGATATTAACGGTCAAAGGATAGTCAAAGCTCCCGAGGGAGCCGGTTTTCCCTCCACTGTCCATGGCGGTAATATAATAATTGATTAACTCGCCCTGCTCCAAATAGACCGCGGGGATGGTGGCCACAAACTGGTCGGTGGTGACCGGCGTCATCATTACCATATGGTAACCCCGTTCGTTTTCCGTTTGGTAATTCAGGATCACCTGTCCAATCGGATTAACTCCGGTCACCGTAGCCCGGATGGCTAGCGGTTTCCCGCGTTCCCAGGCGGTGATTGGAGTATGGGTGATGAGCGGAGAAACCGGATGAATGGTCAAGGCCGAGACAAACCAATTGAAATTTGGCCGGGAGGAGAAAGTAAAGGTTATTTTCCCCCCGGTAACTTCGACGGTTTCCCGCAGGTCGACCCTTTGTCCGGGGGCGATCACCAAGTCCGTGGCGATCACTTGATCATTAATGGTAATCTGCATCGGTCCGTGCCGCCGCGGATGGGGGGAACGGTCGTAAAAAGTCAGGTGGACTTGATAAGAGCCCGGGCTTAAATCCACCTGGAAAGTGGCGGGTGTTTGGGACCAAACCAGTTTGTTGCAGAGCAGGTCACCATAGGGAAATGGTTGGTTGGTCTCGGCGTCCATCGAGAGCTTAAGATCATGTTCGCCCAGCCGCACGGCGGGTGCCGGCGTCGCCTGCAATCCGGTGGGATTAAGCCAGCCATAACCGCGTTCCGGATCGTAGCTCGTCCGCGGATCAACAAAGGTAAAACCTTCCTCCACGTAATAATCTGGGAAAACGCTCCGGTTTATCTCTTGGGACGGCACCGTAGTCGGAAGTCCACCGAAATCAAAGCCGATCAGGAAAACTCCCCTGGTGCGGTATTCGGCGAGCAGAGTCTCGATTCTTTTTTCGTCTTCCAAAAGCAAGAGGCGCTGTTCCGGCGGACGGACGGTAAAGGGAAGCTTTTCCCAGGAGAAGCGGGCTTCTTTCAGGAAAGCCAGGGCTTTTTCCAGGCAGCTGAAGTCTTTGGTTGCCGAGAAAAACGCCAGTTCAATTGCAGCTTTTGTTTTGGCACTGTGGTACAGAGCGAAACGGCCAAGGAGTTCTGCCCAGAGCAGCGTCTGTTCCCATTCCGTGACAAACCGGTTTTCAGTGCTGAGGGAAACCTCCTGTAACGCGCGGACTTTTTCGATGATCTCCGTTCCAAGCCGGCCGAGTTCGGCGGCGACGGCAGGTGGAGCAACTTTGGTAAGTTCGGTCCGGTTCAATACGGCATGGACATACTCACGGCAGTCGGCAAACAAGGCCGGATCGGCCGTTGGTCTTCTCAGGTAAAAGGGGAGAAGACCACCGGTGTCGAGAGCCGGTTCCCAGGCGGTTGTTGCATGGAAGGTGTTATACAACGGGAGTACTTTTCCGGTTAAGTGGTAGAGAGCGGCCAGATCGTTGCCTTTTTCTCCGAACCGCCGGTGGAAATCGCGGATTAGTACGGCGCCGTTGGTTTGCGGGTAATAAGCTAATCGGCCGCACAGGTGGAGCTGGTACCAATAACGTTCATATTCCCAGTGCGTCGGCGTTTCTAGCTTCTCCCCAAACGGGGTTGATTCTTCCCCAGCGGTGGTCGGCGCCGTAAGCTGCAGGCCGTCATAGTCCGCATCGATTAAGGCCGGGAGGAGCTGGTAAAGGTAGTCGGGATCTCCCCATGGTAGTTGGGAAGGGATTGGCATTTGGTAAACGCGGGAGATCCGCCCGGCGCCACCGGCCGGGAAAGGATCGTTTTCCCCATGGTCTTTGAGATAGGGTAACCCCAACTTCGAACCCCAGCCTTCATTCACCAAAGCGCAGTCAATCCCGGTGGTGACCAGGAGCTCCAGGGTGTCGGCCGTGATTTGGTTGGCGTAAAAAGCCAGACTGATTTTGTTTCCGTGGTCCTGGACCGCCTGTACAATGGTCTGACGGCAGAATTCGGGCGTCAAAGGTGCGGACTGGAATCTAAATTCAAGGCCGGATATTTCCGGGCAATTAAAAAGGAGTTGTTTAAGGGCGAGGTAATAATAGGAGCCGACTTTCTCCTCGTCCAGTCCAAGTCCTTGGAAGGGAAGGGGAGAATGGCCGGAGTAGAAATTCCAGAACCCAACTTGAAAAGCCAAACCGGCTTCCACGGCGAGTTCTCCCAAAGCCTTCAAAGCCTCTATGTTTGTGGCACGTACTTCATCGGAGATATGGCGGGGGTTTACCTCCGGATGCTCCGGAATAGTGAAGAAATAAGGAAAGACCGGTGCCGGGGAAGGAGAGGCCAAGGCCAAAGTGAAGCTGTTGAACCGGTTTTTGATCAGCATTTCAAAATAAGACCGCCAGCAGGCAGGGGAGAAGGTGAGCCCCTTTTTCAGGTCCGCCGCCGGGAGAAGGTGAAGAATGCTCCGGTGTTTAAAGGTCGGACGTTCACAGACCGGTTGGTACAACGCGGGAACCGATTGGGCGTTAATGCGGGCGGCCAATTCATAAAGGACATAAAGGAGGCCGCGGGTATCATACGCGCAAGCCCAAAGGGCGGTATGATTATTGACAGTCAATTCTTGGATCATAATTGCTTCCTGGTTTAACGGGAGTGGGATTTCTTCTTTGGCGACCAGATCCCTTATTATTGGGCTTTTTTCGTAGGAACCAATGAATAGATCGGCTTGGGGTAACTGCTCCGTATATAAGCACGGTTGGATTTTGATATTTTGTTGGGCAAAAGCATCACGCAGAGCGGCAAAAGCTTTTTGGGTACACAACTCAAGACCATCTGGATTGAGAATTCCGATTTTAATCCCCACGCGTCGCACCTCGCCAAAAAAATAACATTCTTCATAACTATTTTCGATTTTATCCGGTCTTTTCCTCTTTCTGAGAAGGGTTTATCTTAAATCTTCCGGGTAACGGCTTGTTCTAGAATCGAAAAGAAACCCATATAACTTTGGTATAAGGAAAAAATGAGGAGAGAACCATGGAACAGTGTGAACAAAGGACGCTTCAAGTTGAAAGGGAACTGACACCGGGAGCCGCGGGCGAAGGGGAAAACGAAGCGTTCACTCCCCAAACCTCTGCCCAAACCTCTCCCTTTGACCGCTTGGAAACGGTACTTTTAAAACAGATTTTGGTCTGTATTTTTATCATTTTTTTCCTGTGGATGATCGGCCATATCCCCGGGGTTGGCCGCGGTGTGATCGACCGTTTTCGCCATGTCTTGAAATATGGCGATTCAAAACGTACCGAAGAAAAAATAACCGCTTTTGCCCGCGAGCAATGGCACAAGGTGAAAAACGAGGTTTCTTCCTGGTTTGCCGTTCAGTTTCAACCGGTAATGGCTCCCGCCAAACGAAGTATCCAGCTTTCTTCCCCTCTTTTCTATTTTGAACGCCGGGAGGTTTATCCGGACCGGATTCGTTTTCTTCCCGCCCCCAACTCGGTGGTTTACGCTTCCGCGTCGGGGGTCGTTCGGGTGATCGCGCTGGAGAAAGGCGGATGGAAATTGGATTTGGACCATGGTGAAGGCTGGCATAGTCTCTATTATCCCTGCCCACAGGTTTACGTCAAAACCGGAGAATGGGTCAATCCGGGGCAGGAGATTGCCAGCACCGGCCGGGAATTTTTTTGGGAGGTCACCAATGACGGCTTGCCCGTAGACCCCCGGTTATTCATTGAAGAACAGGGTTTATGGCGCTGATGTTCAAGATTAAACTAAATCCCTTTTTGTACCCCCTTTTTTTTCTGGCCGGTTTAACCGGTGAAATCTCCACCGTGGTTCTGGCCTTCTTCTCGGTTTTATTGCATGAAACCGCCCACTTGGTTACGGCTTTTAGTTTTGGTTACCGGACTTTGTGCGTTGAATTGTTTCCTTTCGGCGGGGTCGCCCGAATGGAAGCCTCTTTATTTAATGATCCGGTGGCGGAAGCGATCACTGCGGTGGCCGGACCAGTGCAAAGTATCCTTCTGGCTTTCTTCTGCAGAACTTTCGCCCCTATTCTCCATTTGCCGGCGCTGACCGGAGATTTGGCCCGGATCAACCTGGGTTTGGGTCTTTTCAATCTTTTGCCCCTTTTTCCGCTGGACGGGGGAAGAATCCTCCGTTCGGTTCTGGTCCGTAAACTGGGATACAAAAAAGCAACCACTTATACGAACAACTGGACAAAGGCGGTTGTTTGTCTGGCGGGTCCCCCCCTGGTCTGGTTAAGCCTGAAAAAAATGGTTCCTTTCCAGCTTCCTTTGGTCCTCTTTTTTCTCCTCATTGCGGATAGGGAGAACAATCATTTCTATTCCTACCTGGCCCAACAAACAAGAAGAACATCCTTGTTGCGCGCAAATGGGCTTTTTTCCACCAAAGTATGGGTCGTCGACGCCAAGCGTAAAGTCGGTGAAATCCTTCCCTTTTTAACCGGCAAGGATTATCATCTCTTCTTTTTGGTTGACAAACATGGTAAAATTTTAGGTGAAGTCACGGAAGAAGAACTAATACGCATGATAAACGAGGACAATATGTTTAACCTAAAGATTGAAGAGATCGGGGTGTTAAACAACGATCAACCACGACCAGCAGGAGGGAATAAAGATTAAAGAATACGACCGCATACTGGAAAGGGTGGAAAAACCGGCGCGTTATATCGGTGGAGAACTAAACGCCGTGGTAAAGCCCTGGGAGCAGGTGAAAGTCCGCGTTGCCCTGGCCTTTCCCGACATTTACGAGATTGGCTTTTCCCATTTGGGTTTGCGCCTCCTTTACCACCTGATCAACGAACAAGCTGACTATCTTGCCGAGCGGGTTTACGCTCCGGCCACCGATATGGAACAGGAATTGCGGAAAGCGGAGTTACCCCTTTTTACTTTGGAAAGTCGGCGCAGTCTGGCGGAGTTTGATCTGGTCGGCTTTACCCTGCAATATGAGTTAAGTTACACGAATATCTTGAATATGCTGAATCTGGCGGGAATACCATTAAGAAGAGAAGAACGGGGGGAAGGAGATCCGCTGATCATCGGCGGTGGACCCGGTAGTTATAACCCGGAACCATTGGCCGATTTTTTCGATCTTTTTTTATTGGGTGAGGGCGAAGAGGCCATTCTCGAGATCCTGGAGAAAATTGCCCTCGGTAAAGAAAAGGGCTGGTCAAAACAGGACATTAAGCAAGAGCTTTTAAAAGTCCCCGGGGTGTATATCCCCGAGTATTATACCGTTGAGTATACGGATGAGGGGAAAATTGCCGCCATCAACCCTCTTTCTCCGGCTCCACCGGTTGTCCGGAAAAGAGTTGTGCGCGATTTTGACCGGGCCTACCTTCCCCAAAAGGAGTTGGTTCCGTGGGTGGAACCGGTTCACGACCGGGCAATGGTTGAACTCTTCCGCGGTTGTACCCGCGGGTGCCGGTTTTGCCAGGCGGGAATGGTCTACCGACCGGTTCGCGAACGCTCGCCGGCGGTCCTGACCGACTATTTAAAGAAGATAATTCCACAGACCGGTTATGATGAGATCTCGCTGACCTCTTTAAGCAGCGCCGACTATACGAAGATCGAGGAAGTACTGGCGACGCTCGCCGATTGTTTTGCGGCCCAGAATGTCAGGTTATCATTACCTTCTTTACGAATTGATTCCTTCTCGCCGGAACTGGCGGCCCATTTTCAAGGAGAGCGCAAAGGCGGCCTCACCTTCGCACCGGAAGCGGGAACCGAACGCTTACGCCGGGTGATCAATAAAAATCTTACCGATGAACAGATCATGCGGACAACGGAAGCCGCTTTTACCGCGGGCTGGCAGCGGTTGAAACTCTATTTTATGATCGGTCTGCCCACCGAGACCGATGAGGATCTGCAGGGGATTGTGGATCTGGCCCGGGCGATTCTGTCAGTTGGGCGCCGGTTGCACGGCCCGAAAGCCGGCCGGGTGCAGGTGACGGTGAGCGCCTCAACCTTTGTGCCCAAACCCCATACCCCGTTTCAATGGCGTCCACAGCTCTCCCTGGCGGAAACCAAACGCCGTCAAAGCTTTTTACAAGAGCGCCTGGTTGGACGGGGCTTGCAGTTTTCGTGGCACGATCCGACGTTAAGTGTGATGGAAGGGGTTTTATCCCGCGGCGACCGCCGGTTGGGCAAAGCGCTGGCCAAAGCCTGGGAACTTGGTTGTACCTTTGATTCCTGGCCCGACCGGTTCCGCTGGGATCTATGGCAGCAAGCCCTATCCGCCACCGGGTTGCGAACCGAGGATTATCTCCGGGCCCGATCTTACCAGGAAATCTTGCCCTGGGACCATCTAAATGCCGGATTGGAGAAGGACTATCTCCGCCGCGAAGACCAACGGGCGGAGGAAGAAAAAATCACTCTTGATTGCCGCACCCGAAAGGGTTGTACAATTTGTGGGGTTTGTTCCCACATGGGTGCCGGCCCGCGACTGGCAGGAGGTGAATAAAATTACATATCGAATAAAATATAGTAAGAAGGGTCTGGCCCGCTTTACTTCTCACCTTGATGTCCTGCGTATGTTGACCAGGACTCTACGCCGGACCGGCTTGCCACTCGCCTATTCTGCTGGTTTTAACCCCAAACCAATCCTATCCTTCGGTCCACCACTTCCTTTGGGGGTGGAAAGTGAAGCCGAGTATTTTGATCTGGAGTTAACCTGTGATTTACCTGAAGAAGAAGTGAAAAAGGCTTTGCGAGAACAGCTTCCGCCCGGGATGGAAGTGGAAACCGTTGAGAAACTGGCGCCGAAGGCACCGTCCTTAATGGCGGCAACCACCAGTATTTCTTACCAGTTTTTGTTACGGCGGAGAACCCCTCTCACCGATGATGAGGTCAAAGCGTGGTTTGCCTCCTTGTGGTCGCGTCCTGAATTGATGGTCACGAAAATGACAAAGCAGGGGCAGAAAGTGGTTAATCTCCGCCCGCTTTGGAAAGGTTATGAACTTAAAATTCAGGATGACGGGTTGATCCTTTTCGATTTTGAAGTGGCCTTTGGCCCCCAGGGCACGATCCGCCCTGACGATTTTGATTCCTTGTTGGATGCCGCTTTTCAGATTGAGCAGCGGAAACGAACAGCGGTTAGTTTTAAAGCTGGAGAGAGGCACCGGAAGGTTTTTTAGGAAGTGTTTGGATGTCGAAAGAGTTTTTAATCAATGTGAGCCCCAGTGAAACCTGGATGGCTGTGCTGGAAGATGGAAAGTTAGTCGAGCTCTCCAAGGAAAGTCATTCCACCCAACGACACATTGGCAACATCTACCGGGGAAAAGTGGAAAACGTATTGCCGGGGATGCAAGCCGCCTTTATTGACATTGGCATGGAAAAGAATGCCTTTCTGTTTATTGATGATCTCCGTCCGGAGAACGGCGACCAAGGTCCGGTTTCGATCAGTGACTTGCTCCATGAAGGCCAGGAGATTATCGTCCAATTGGTCAAAGAACCCATGGGCAATAAAGGAGCGCGGGTGGTAACGAATCTAACCATTCCCGGCCGGTATTTGGTGCTGATGCCAAACGTGGATTACATCGGGATCTCCCGGCGGATCGAAGATGAAAAAGAACGGGAACGGCTGAAAAAGGTCGCCATGCAATTAAAACCACCGGGGATGGGGTTGATTGTAAGGACCGCCGCCGAGGGCCTTACGGAAGAGGAGTTGGAAGCCGACCGGAACTTCCTCTTTAATCTGTGGCAAAAGATTCTCAAGCGAGCGAAGAAGGGACCAACGCCAGCCTTACTCTTCCACGATCATGATCTGCTCTACCGGATTTTGCGGGATCTTTTCACCACCGAGGTGGACCGGCTCGTCATCGATGATCTGCCCACTTACGAAAAGGCCCTGGATTTACTGGCTTTTTTAGGGCCCCATCTCCGGGACAAGGTCCATCTGTTTACCGGTCATTCCCTTTTTGCCCTCTATGGCATTGAACAACAGATTGAAGAGGCCCTTCGCCGGAAAATATGGCTAGAATCCGGGGCCTACCTTGTTTTTGATCAGACTGAAGCCCTGACGGTGGTCGATGTTAACACCGGCAAATATACCGGATCTACCTGTTTGGAAGATACGGTTTTGCATACCAATCTGGCGGCGGCCAAGGAGATTGCCCGCCAGATTCGTTTGCGGAATATTGGGGGTATCATAATCATCGATTTTATCGACATGGCTGATGAGGAAAACCGAAAGCAAGTCCTGGATTGCCTCGCCCACGAACTACAGAAGGACAAAGTGAAAACGAACATTCTAGGTTTTACTTCCCTCGGCCTTTTGGAGATGACCAGAAAAAAAAACCCGGCCCAGTCTGAGGGAACAATTACAGCAACCTTGTTCCTGTTGTGAGGGGACCGGTTACAAATATTCATTGGATACCCAAGCTGCCCGCGCCGAACGGCGGATCATCGAGTTGAGCGCCGATTATCCTAAAGACGAAGCCTTGTTGGTCGGGGTGAACACTGATCTGGCCGCGCTCCTGATCGGTCCCGGTGGTAACCGGTTAAGCGCCCTGGAAAAGATGGTGAAGAAGACGGTTTTTATCCGGGGCAAAGACGAGATTCCGCCGGCGGAAGCCCGGATCCTCGCGGCCGGCGAACGGGAATATATTCAATCCGTGGCGCTTCCGGTTAAAGAGGGGGACCGGCTGGAAGTAGAAGTGATCGAGCCGCACGCCAACAACCCGGCGGATGGGATTGCCCGTCTGGACGGTTATATCATTGATATTGAAAATGGCGGGCACTTTGCCGGACAACGGCTTAAGGTAAAAATTCAAAAGTTATTCAAAACCTACGCCAAAGCAGTGATCGAAGATTGACAGAAAGGCCTGCTGATGGTATTATACTAGTTGTGGGTTTTTAAAACCTGTTTCAACCGCACAGTTTTGGCTTTGAAAACCTAATGGTGCCAAAAACTGGCGAGTCTAAACGGGAGGTGCATAATTATGTACGCGATTGTTGAAACGGGCGGGAAACAATACCGGGTTCAACCTGGGGACGAGTTTACCGTCGAGAAGTTGCCGGGTGACGTCGGTTCGGAAGTCGTGCTTGACCGGGTCTTGCTCATTGGGGGCGAAGAAACCAAAGTGGGTACCCCCTATGTGGAAGGGGCAAAAGTAAAGGCCAAGATTGTTCAACAGGATAAAGCCCGGAAAATCCTGGTCTTCCGGTACAAACCGAAGAAGAACATTCGGAAAAGGTATGGCCACCGTCAACCGTTTACCCGTTTACGGGTTGTTGCCATTGAAGGCTAATGACTTCAGTTCAGTTCTTGCGTGCGGGCACGCGCTTCGTCGGCTTTAAGGCAAAAGGTCATACCGGTTATGCTCCGGCGGGGCAGGATATCGTTTGTGCCGGGGTTTCAACCTTAGTACAAACCGCTGTCCTCGGTTTGCAGAAGCTGGTTGGGTTGGAATTGCAAATTGAGCAAGAACAAAAGGGTGGACTGTTTAATTGCCGGATCGCAGGTGCCGTCGAAGAAAAGAAACTGGAGCAGGCCGATTTGATTTTAAACCTGATGTATCTGGGTTTACAACAGATTGCGCAGGAATACCGGAAATACGTGCAAGTATCCGTTAAGGAGGTGCAAAACGATGAACTTTAATCTTCAATTCTTCGCCCAAAAGAAGGGCGTGGGGAGCACCCGGAACGGTCGGGATAGCGAGGCGAAGCGTCTAGGGGTGAAAAAGTTTGCCGGTCAATATGTCTTGGCGGGTAATATCCTCGTCCGTCAACGGGGAACCAAATTCCACCCCGGTAACAACGTAGGAATTGGCAAGGATGATACCCTTTTTGCGTTGATTGATGGCTATGTTGCTTTTGAACGCAAAGGGAAAAGGGATAAAAAAGTAAGCGTTTATGCCGAGCCGGTCATTACCGCCTAACAAAAAACCGCCGTTGGGCGGTTTTTTTGACTCTAAATTGCCACTAATTAATCGTGAAATTCTTGGGCCCGTGGTCTTCCACTGAAAGGATTATCAATAATTGCGGTAGAATAATATGTGTTAAGCATGGTTTCAAGCTAAAGGGGATTCTGGATGTTCATTGATGAAGTCTCAATTAAAGTGGTGGCGGGTAAAGGCGGGGACGGTGTCGTCAGTTTCCGGCGGGAAAAATATGTGCCTTTTGGCGGTCCCGACGGCGGTGACGGGGGCGATGGGGGCAGTGTCTACCTTGAAGCCGATGAGGGTTACAACACCCTTAGTCACCTCCGCTATAAGAAACTGTACAAGGCAGAGGCCGGACAGAACGGCAGGGGTAGTAACCGTTTTGGTAAAAAAGGTGCCGATTTGGTGATTAAAGTGCCCGTGGGGACGCTTGTCCGTAAAGAAAACCGTCTCATTGCCGACTTGACCGAGCATAAAGAACGGTGTTTGGTGGCCAAAGGAGGACGCGGCGGTCGGGGAAACGCCCGCTTCACTGGTGCTTCGCACCAGACACCCCGTTTTGCCGAACGGGGGGAACCGGGAGAAGAAGCGGTTCTGGTTTTGGAACTGAAAGTCCTGGCCGATGTCGGTTTGATTGGTTATCCGAATGCCGGTAAATCCACTTTTCTATCGGCAATCTCGGCGGCCCGTCCGAAAGTGGCGTCCTATCCGTTTACCACCCTCAATCCGGTCTTGGGCGTCGTTGATTTGGATGATGATAGTTTTGTTGTTGCTGATTTACCCGGTCTGATTAAAGGAGCCCACCAGGGAGTTGGTTTGGGGATTGAGTTCTTAAAGCATGTGGAGCGCACCCGCCTCCTGGTCCACTTGGTTGACCTTTCGGCGCCGGCCCCTTGGGACGCCTTTCTTGAGATCAATCATGAACTGGCCAGTTATAATCAGGCCTTGGCCCAAAAACCTCAGCTTGTTTTGGGGACCAAGATCGATCTCCCGGCTGCTTCTGCGCAGAAAGAGGAGTTTAAAGAAAAAATCGCCAGCTTCGGATATGAAGTTGACTTTATCTCCGCGGTAACCGGCGAAAACCTCCGGCCAGTCTTATACCGTATTAAAAAGAAACTCGAAACTTTACCGAAAGTTGGTAAGTTGCCGGTTGAACCGGAACCGTTCGCTACAGTTCCCCTAAGCGGTCCACCGGAGTTTTCCATTACCCGAGACGGGGATGGTGTTTACCGGATAAACAGCGAAGCCTTAATAAAAAGACTCATGCGCTTTAACCTGGAACAGAATGAGGCTTTACTCCGCCTTGATCAATACTTGAAGCGTTGGGGCATTATTTCGGCGCTTGAAGATGCAGGAGTAAAGGAGGGTGATCTGGTTCGCATTGGTGACTTAGAATTTGTCTTTGAACCGGAGGACTACTAGTTTATTTTGGCTTTTTGGGAGGTTATATGGTTATGTCCTGCTTGAGTTGCGGGAACTGTAAGGAAGACACGGACCTTTATTTCTGCCCATCGCAAAACGAATTTGTCATCCGTGAAAAAACGATCGTCCGTGCGCGCGAAACCCGGTGGAAAAAAGGGGACCCGAGCTACGAATCACACCGCCGCCGCCAACGGAAAGAACGGGAAGATCAGAAAATTAGTTAATTAATAGTTAATTAATATATTTTTATATTTGCGATCAGACACTGTGTCCCAGTGTCTTTTTTATTTTAATCTGGGGAAAACCCGAAATTTGTAGTATAATTAAAAAGATCTAGATCTATTATAAACTGGAAATGGGGGTTTTCCTTGCCTTGGCAGAGTTGCGAAGTCGGCTGAAAGAAGCCCAAACGATTGTGGTGAAAGTGGGGACCAGTAGTCTAACTTATGCGACCGGTCGTCTGAACCTGAAAAATATGGAACGCCTTGTCCGCCAGATCGCGGACTTACATAATTCCGGAAAAAAAGTGGTGCTTGTTTCTTCCGGCGCGGTGGGGGCGGGTGTTGGCGAACTCGGGCTTACCAGCAAACCGCGGACGATTCCGGAACGGCAAGCCGTGGCCGCGGTGGGACAAGGTTTTTTGATGCAGGTTTACAACAAATTTTTTCTGGAATACGGGATCGTTACCGCTCAGATCCTTCTGACCAGGGATGATATGGGGGACCGGCGCCGTTATTTAAATGCCAGGAATACGCTGATGATGCTCCTCAATGAGTATAAGGCTTTGCCGATTATTAATGAGAATGATACCGTCGCCACGGAAGAACTGCAGCTGAGGTTTGGTGACAATGATACCCTGGCCGCCTTGGTTGCCGGTTTGATCGGGGCCGATCTGTTGATCCTTCTTTCCGACATCGGTGGTTTATACACCAGCGATCCCCGGAAAGACCAAACAGCGAACTTGATCCCGGTCGTGAAAGAGATCTCCCCCTCCATCTGGTCGTCGGCGGGAGAGGCCGGGACGAGTAGGGGAACCGGCGGGATGATCACCAAACTGGAAGCGGCCCGGATCGCCACCCGCTCGGGCATCACGATGGTACTCGCCTCCGCGGAAGAAGACAGTGTTTTAAGCCGGATTGTCGCCGGGGAGGAGATTGGGACCCTGTTTTTGCCCAATGACGATACTCTGGTTCAACGGGAAAGATGGATTGCCTTCGCGGGACAACCGCAGGGGGCCGTCGTCATTGACGAAGGTGCCGTTACCGCCTTACTGGAACGGAAGAAAAGTTTGCTGCCTTCCGGGGTGATCGCCGTCAAAGGCAAGTTCGGCGTGGGCGACTTGATCCGGGTCTTGGATCCGCAAGAACAGGAGATTGCCCGGGGTTTAAGTAATTTCAGCACGGAAGAGATTGAAAAGATCAAAGGGGCAAATACCGCCCAATTGCCAAAAGTGCTGGGCTACAAAACCTTTGAAGAAGTGATCCACCGGAATAATCTGGTTTGTTTTGAATGAGGGGGGAAAGCCGTTGTCGACCGAGGTAACTGTTTTAGGGCAAAAGGCAAAGAAGGTCGCTGCGACCTTGGCCAATCTGGATAGTACCGCCAAAAACGAAGCCCTGCTCAGAATCGCCGACGGATTGCTGGCCAACCAGGAGCGGATCCTGGCCGTAAACCAGGCGGAAGTGGCAAAGGCCAAAGCTGATGGCTTAAAGGCCAGTTTAGTCGAGCGGTTGATGCTCAACCCGGACCGGATCAAAGCGATGGTGGAAGGGTTACGGGAAGTGGTCCGGTTGGAGGATCCGGTCGGTACCGTGGAAAAAATGTGGCGCCGTCCCAACGGGCTTGAGATCGGTCTTCTGCGTGTCCCTTTGGGGGTGGTGGCCATTATTTACGAAGCCCGGCCCAACGTCACCGTGGACGCTGCCGCTCTATGCCTAAAGACAGGGAATGCGGTGATTCTCCGCGGCGGCTCGGAAGCGCTCCAGACCAACCAAGTCCTGGTCGAGGTCATCCGGGAATCCTTGCGGAAGACGACGGTTCCGGAAGATGCGGTCCAGCTGCTTGCTTCCCCGGAACGGGAGGCGGCGGTGGCTTTGATGAAAATGCGCGAGTATGTGGATGTGCTTGTCCCCCGGGGTGGGGCGGGCCTGATTAAAACCGTCGTCAGCAACGCCCTCGTCCCCGTCATTGAAACCGGGGTCGGGGTCTGCCATACCTATGTGGATGCCAGTGCCGATTTGGAACAGGCGATCAAGATTGTGGTGAACGCGAAAACTCAACGCCCTTCCGTCTGTAACGCCCTGGAAACCCTGCTGGTCCACCAGGCGATCGCCGCTGCTTTTCTTCCCCGGTGCGGGGAGGAACTCCGCCGGGCGGGGACCGAGATCCGGGGTTGTCCGCAAACCCTTCTCCATCTCCCCTGGGCGACCGCGGCGACAGAGGAAGACTGGGCCACCGAATACCTGGATTTGATCCTGGCCGTAAAAGTGGTCCCCGATTTTGCGGCCGCCGTTGACCATATTGCCAAGTACGGAAGCGGTCATTCGGAGTGTATCATTACTACCGACTACGCAACCGCCCGGAAATTCCTGCAAGTAGTGGATGCCGCTGCGGTTTACGTTAATGCTTCCACGCGCTTTACCGACGGTTATGAGTTCGGTTTGGGGGCCGAACTGGGAATTTCCACCCAAAAGTTGCATGCCCGCGGGCCGATGGGGTTGAGCGCCCTGACGACCACCAAATATATTATTTATGGGGACGGACAAATTCGCCAATGAAAGCCATAGGTATTTACGGGGGAAGTTTTGACCCCATCCACCTTGGCCATCTTCTCCTGGCGGAAACGGCCCGGGAAGAGTTGGCTTTAGAGCAAGTAATCTTTGTTCCGGCGGCCCAATCGCCATTGAAAAAGCACCGCCCTTATATCAATGATGCCGACCGTGTAGAACTGATCAAACTGGCCATCAGGGAAAACCCCGGTTTTACCCTTTCGGAAGTGGAGCTAAAACGCAAACCGCCTTCGTATACCGTTGATACCCTGAACTTCTTTCGCCAGGCCTACCCCGACCATGCGCTGTTTTTATTGATGGGACAAGATTCCCTGAATACCTTAACCGGTTGGCACCGTTTCGAGCAGCTTTTTACTTTGGCGACCTTGGCCGTGGGTGTCCGCCCTGGTTTTCCGGCCCAAGTACCCCCGGCCCTTGAGGCCTTCCGTGCACCGTCCGCCCAGAGTAAAGGGATCGTTTTTTTCCATAATCCGGAGGTGGCGATTTCGTCCAGCGCCATCCGGGAACGTCTGCGGCTCGGGAAATCTGTCCGTTATTGGCTGGAACCCCAGGTGCTAAAGTATATTTTAGCCAATAAGCTCTACACTTAAATAACAATATCACCGCTTCAACCTTTTCAACTTCTGTATGCGAATTTGAAAACAGTACTTTACCTTAGTTTCAATAATATTTGCCCTGGCGGGCAAAATAATTTCGGGCCTGCAAAGAACCTGTGATTCATGGCCGGAAACGAGGTGAAGCTGGTGAGTAAAACCCTGTATGTCGGCAATTTGCCCTGGGCCACTACGGACGAGGATTTGGCCGCTTTTTTTTCCAACGCGACAGAGGTATTGGCCAGTAGGGTAATTATAGACCGGGCAACCGGACGCTCGAAAGGCTTTGGCTTTGTTGAGGTGCCGGAGGACCAAGCCGAACAAGTAATTGCCATGATGAATGGCAAAGAATTAGGCGGGCGGGAGATCATTGTCAACGAAGCGCGGCCACTAAATACCACAAGCTGAGGGGGTGCCAGGCACCCCTTCTTGCTTAAAATGTAAAGAGCCGGTTTCAACCAGCCTTTTGTCGTTTTAGCGGCAGGGAAATGCGTAGCTTTGTGGAAAAAGATTTAATATACTATAATTAATCTTAAGCTTAATGGGGGTCTATATGAACCTTGAAACGCTCAGCCGCAAATTAAGTCAGACGCTTTCCCCGCCCCGTTTTCAACATTCATTAAGGGTAATGAATTTTGCCCGGGAACTGGCCCGCCATTACCAAATTCCGGAGGAGCCGGTGGCGGTGGCGGCTTTAATGCATGATGTCGCCCGCGAAAAAGACGGTCCGGAAATGCTCGCCTTGGCTAGTTCTTACCAGATTCCCATCTTGCCCCTGGACAAAAAGGCCCCCGTTTTACTTCACGGACAGGTTGGCGCCGAGCTTTTAAAACGCGAGTGGGCGATCACCGCCGAGCCGGTGCTTGAAGCGGTGGCCTACCATGTCACCGGCGCGCCAAAGCTGGGGATTGTAGGCGAATTAACGATCATCGCCGACTTTGCCGAGCCGGCCCGTCAGTTTTTTGCCGCCCAAGTTGCGCGGGAACTGGCCTTTCGAAACCGCCTAGCGGCTTTAAAGTACATTTATACTCAGAAGATTAGATATATTTTGGATGCCGGTTTCCTGTTGCATCCATTGACGCTGGAAGCCCGGAACATGCTTTTGCTGAATGAATCCGGCGAGGAGTAAATAAACACGGAAGGAAATTATGGTCGGAGGTTTAGGATGAATGGATTTTGACAAGGTCTTATCTGCTGCCTATACGGCAGTGATCGATCAGAAGGGGGAAAATCCCGTCATATTGGACTTGCGGGAGTTAACGGTGGTGACCGATTATTTTTTAATCACGACCGGCCGTAATCCTAATCACCTTAAGGCCTTGGCCGATCATCTCCTTGAAAAGCTTGGTGATTTAGGTTTAACCCCTTTCCGCCGGGAAGGGGATCAAGATGCCCGGTGGATCCTGCTGGATTACGGCTTTTTGGTTATTCATCTCTTAGGCCAGGACGAACGCGATTTTTACCGCCTGGAGGAGCTTTGGTACGGTGCAAAAAGATTAACTCCGACCATCGCTTGACATTTAAACCGCTCTGATTTATACTTTTATAAGGTTTACCAATCCCAAATAAGGTAAACTTTTCTTTTAAAAGATTGCCTCAATCGAAGATAAAAACCAGTGTTTCTTATTCTCGGCAACGGTTAAAGACTTAAAAGATGAGAACTGATGAAGGGGAGTAGTAGGTTGGATTAAGGGCTTAGAGAGCCGGTGGGTGGTGCAAACCGGACCCGGGATCGGACCGAACTCACCCCGGAAGTTCAGGAATGAAAATTCCTGACCTGTTCCAGGGTTAATGGACAAGAGGGCATTCCGGAGGAATGCCGAAACAGGGTGGTACCGCGACTGTTGTTCGCCCCTGGTCAGAAAATGACCAGGGGTCTAAATTTTATTGGAGGGATTTTGATGACGACAAAATACGACCGTTATCAGCCGCGCAAAATTGAACCTTTTTGGCGGCAAAAGTGGGAAGAATCGGGCCTTTACCGTTCGGTAATCAGGAAGGATAAACCGAAATTTTATGCCTTGACCATGCTGCCTTATCCCAGTGGTGATCTGCATATCGGTCACTGGTATGCCATGGTTCCTTCCGATGCCCAGGCCCGTTTTAAACGGATGAACGGTTATAATGTCTTGTTCCCGATCGGCTTTGACGCATTCGGTCTTCCGGCCGAGAATGCTGCCATCAAGCGGAACGTGCACCCGCAAAAATGGACCATGAACAATATTGAACGGATGCGGGAACAATTAAAGTCGATGGGCGCCATCTTTGACTGGCAACGGGAAGTGATTACCTGTTTACCGGGTTACTATAAATGGAGCCAATGGCTTTTCCTGAAGCTTTATGAACGGGGTTTGGCTTACAAAAAGATGGCCCCGGTAGACTTTTGTCCGACCTGTAATACCACTTTGGCGCGGGAACAAGTTTGGGGCGAAGACCGCCATTGCGAACGGTGTGAGACACCTGTGGTGAAAAAAGAACTGGACCAGTGGTTCCTGAAAATTACCGACTATGCCGAGGAATTGCTGGACTTTTCCAAGATCGACTGGCCGGAACGGGTTGTCTCCATGCAGAAGAACTGGATCGGCAAGAGTGAAGGGGCCGAGGTTGACTTTGAATTGCCGAACCAGGAAAAACTGACGGTCTTTACCACCCGGCCGGATACTTTATGGGGAGTCACCTTTATGGTGCTGGCCCCGGAACATCCCTTGGTGGATAAGCTCACCACGGAGGAGTATAAAGAGCAAGTTAAAGCTTATCAATATGCGGCCAGCCGCCAAAGTGAGATTGAACGCCTGGCCGTTGATAAGGAAAAAACCGGTGTTTTCACTGGAAGTTATGCGGTCAACCCGGTGAACGGTGAAAAAATTCCGATTTGGATTGCCGATTACGTCATGATGGGCTATGGTACGGGGGCGATCATGGCGGTTCCCGCCCATGACGAGCGGGACTATGCCTTTGCCCGGAAATATAATCTCCCAATTAAGGTAGTCATCTCACCCGACGAGGGGTTGCCCGAACCCTTGACCGCCCCTTACACCGAGGTCGAAAATGGTAAGATGGTCAATTCCGGCCCCTTCACCGGCGTACCGGCGCAGGAAGGGAAAGCGCGGGTCATTGCCTGGCTTGAGGAAAAAGGACTGGGCCGTCGAGCCGTCAATTACCGTTTACGGGACTGGCTGATCAGCCGCCAGCGGTACTGGGGGACCCCCATTCCCATCGTCTACTGCGATAAATGCGGCACCGTTCCAGTTCCCGAGAAAGACCTGCCTGTTCTCTTACCGGAAGATGCCGAGTTCTTACCAACGGGCGAATCACCGCTGAAACACCATGCGGGTTTCCTGCATACCGAATGTCCCCGCTGTGGGGGTCCGGCCCGCCGGGAAACGGACACGATGGATACCTTTATCTGTTCTTCCTGGTACCAATATGCTTATCTCAGTCCTTATTATGAAGGGCCCATTCCCTTTGACCGGGCGGAAGCGGATTACTGGCTCCCGGTTGACCTGTACACCGGCGGCGTCGAGCACGCTTGTATGCATCTGATCTACACCCGTTTCTTCACCAAAGCCATGCGCGACCTTGGCCTGGTTGACTTCGACGAACCAATGCTCGTTCTAAGAAACCAGGGGATCATCCTTGGTGAAGACAGTGAGAAGATGAGTAAATCCCGGGGGAATGTGGTGGCGCCCGATGATCTGGTTAACACCTACGGGACGGATACAGTCCGGGTTTACCTCATGTTCGGGTGGCGCTGGGAAATGGGCGGCCCCTGGGACAGCAAAGGCATTGAAGGAAGCTACCGCTTCTTGAACCGGGTTTGGGAACTGTTGCTATTCCCGGTGGAGGAGAAGGTAAATCCAACACCGGAAATGGTTGAGACTTTACAAAGGAAACTGCACCAGACGATTAAACGGGCAACGTTGGACCTGAAAGACTTTGCCTTTAACACCTATATTGCCGCTTTAATGGAATTCTCCAACCTCCTTTCGAAGGTCAAACCGGCTTTGTGGGAAACGGAAAGTTGGCAAGAAGCAGCAAAAACCTTTACTCTGCTCTTGGCCCCGGCCGCACCCCATCTGGCCGAGGAGCTCTGGTCACGTTTGGGCGGCGACTACTCGGTACACGACCAACCCTGGCCTCAGTGGGATGAAGCACTGGTCTTAGAAAAACAGGTGGAAATCGTCATCCAGATCAACGGAAAGATTAAAGAGCGTTTGGTCATCGCAGTCGATGCGCCGGAAGAAGAGGTGAAAGAGCAGGCTTTAGCCCTTGCGGGGATTCAAGCGGCGCTCGGCGGCAAAACTCCGCGGAAGACCATATACGTTCCGGGACGTCTTTTAAACATCGTCGTTTGAAACTAAGAGCATAGGCGTTAGGCGCCTATGCTCTCTTTCCAAACTCCCTTGTTTTTTCTTCGTATAAAGGCCGATCTTAACGGGGATTTTATCAGTGAATACACCTTATAGCTGCGGTTTTATTGGAGGAAGATATGATGCCACCCCGTTACCGACGACCTTTTACCCTAGGCGTTGCTCTACTCTTTGGAATCGGTCTCCTGCTTATTTTACCCCAAGCGATCCAGGTTCAACTTTTCCCCAGTCAACTACGGATTGTCCCTGGACAGAACTTTCAATTATCCTTAAAAAAACCCTTCAGTATTTATTTGGAAGCCAACCGCCTTGACGGGATTATTGGTGCCAATGGCCGCAAGGAACTGGCCAAAGGACAAAGTGGAACCTGTTCACAGGTGATGGTCCGTTCGGAACGTGAAGGCACCGGGACCCTGGAGTTTCGCTTGTTCGGCATTCCGATCCGCCGGGTTAACCTAGTTGTGGAAAAAATGCCGGAAGTGATCCCGGGCGGACATGCCATCGGCGTTTTGGTTGCCAAAGAAGGCGTCATCGTCACTGGGCATCTTCCGGTCCGTGATGACACGGGAAAGGAGTTTTATCCGGCCGCGGAGGCCGGGGTCAAGGTCGGAGATCTGCTTGTTGCCATTAACGGACAGGTTGTCCACCGTATCCATGAGGTGGACCGCATTATACAGCAGGAAGCGGCCAAGGGTATGCCGCTTAGATTAACGGTTCTCCGGGGGGAACAGTCCCTCCAGCTTACGATTAAACCGGTCAAACGCACCAACCGGCAGGACGGAACCGCCCGTTATTACCTTGGTCTTTATGTGGAAGACCCGGCGGCCGGGGTCGGTACTTTAACCTACTACAACCCGAAAACCAATTATTATGGCGCTTTGGGCCACAAAATTGTCGGCTTTAGCAATCAGGAACTGCCTTTGGCCCATGGGAAGATTGTGGCGGCCCGCATTACCGGGATTAACCAGGGCAACCGCGGCGAACCCGGGGAGAAGATTGGCGTTTTTTCCGGGAATAGCGACATCATTGGGGATATTGTCGGAAATACCTCGATCGGAATTTTTGGGACTCTCCGGCAGGGACTCATTAACCCATGGTATCCCAGGCCCATTCCCGTTTCCACCATCTCGCAGGTACAGCCCGGTCCCGCGGAAATGCTGACGGTTGTGAAGGGGAACGAAATTCGCCGCTTTACCATTGAAATACAAAAGGTATACCACCAAACCAGTCTCCGGGACAAAGGCATGGTCATTAAGGTAACCGATCCGGAATTGCTGAGCCGGACCGGCGGAATTATCCAGGGAATGAGCGGCAGCCCAATTATCCAAAACGGCAGATTGGTGGGGGCCATTACCCATGTTTTTGTCAACGATCCAACCCGTGGTTACGCCGTCTTCGCCGAATGGATGCTACAAATGGAAGAAAGCCTGGTGGGAAAGTTTACTCCTGCGCGTGATTTGGCATCTTGATAACAGAGATTTTTGGAGGAATTACTCTTTATTTAACGAATTTTTATAAGCAAAGAGTTACGAACGGAGGCGGGCATAATTTGAGTGTATCAGGGAAGATAAAAATAGGTATTGCCGAAGATAATCTGGAGTTTTGCCAAGTTTTGCGTGATTATCTTGAATCCTATCCTGATCTCACCGTAACTGCCGTTGCCAATGACGGATTAGAAGCCTTGGAAATTATAAGAACCAGCTTACTGGATCTTTTAATTCTCGATATGATTATGCCAAAATTAGATGGAATTGCAGTACTTGAACGAGTTAAAAAGATGAATAATAAACCTAAGATCATTATTCTTTCCGCTTTTGGCCACGAGGAGATCACCCGCAAAGCAGTAGAACTTGGGGCCGACTATTTTATCGTTAAACCTTTCGACCTGCAAATCCTCGTCCAAAGGATCCGGGAGGTCTGCGGTGTCCAGCCGCAGTCCGAATATAATTACGTTTCCCCCTTGGCGAGACAGGAAGCCCAAACGGAACGGGAAGTCACCGAAATCCTACAAAAACTCAAGATTCCACCCCACTTTAAAGGCTACACCTATTTGCGGAAGGCGATCCTGCTATGCGTGAAAGAACCGGCCCTGATCAATGAAGTGACCAAAAAACTATACCCACGAATTGCCGAAGAGTACAATTCCACGCCAAACCGGGTGGAACGTTCGATGCGGTTTGCCATCGAAACGGCTTGGAGTAAAGGGGAGATCGAATATCTTCATGAACTGATGGGGCCGATTGTTGACGAGAAAAAAGGCAAACCAACCAACGTCAGTTTTATCGCGAAAATTTCCGACAAAATTCGTCTAAATCATAAATTGCGAGGCTAAGGACAAATTGGAGATTCGGGGAACAGCACGAAAAAACAGTCGAACCAAGGACTTGGTCAAGAAACTTAAACCGGGAGAGATTGCCGTGATCAATCATCCCGATCTGGACCAGGTTGCGGCCGAATCTCTAATCAAAGCCGATGTCAAAATGGTCATCAACGCCAGTCCCTCCATTACGGGACGGTACCCTAATTTGGGGCCGATGCTTTTGGTGGAAGCGGGAATTCCCATCCTGGATGCGGTCGGCCCCGACTGTTTCAACGCCCTCCCCGAATGTGCTGAGATTGAGATCAAAGGGGGCCGGATTTACCGGCAGGCACAATTGTTGGGGGAGGGTGTTCTTCTTACTCCGGAACGGATCCGAGCCGCAATCGAAGAGGCCAAAAAAAATCTTAACCACGAATTGGACAAATTCATCCAAAATACGCTGGAATATGCTCTGGTGGAAAAGGATCTGCTCCTCGGGGATTTAAAACTGCCTCCGCTCCGGACCAGTCTCTATAAAAAACAGGTTTTGGTTGTGGTCCGAGGCCAAAACTACCGGGAAGATTTACGGACCATCCTATCCTATGTCCGCGAAGAAAAGCCGGTTTTAATCGGCGTGGATGGTGGTGCCGACGCGTTACTCGAGTTTGGCCTGAAGCCCCACCTGATCATCGGGGATATGGATAGTGTTTCGAACCAAGCTTTACGTTGTGGCGCTGAATTGGTTGTCCACGCCTATCCCAACGGCCGTGCCCCCGGTTTAAAGCGGATTCGCCAGCTGGATTTGGAGGCGGTGACCTTCCCGGCCCCGGGGACCAGCGAGGATCTGGCGCTGATTTTGGCCTACGAAAAAGGGGCCGATCTAATCGTGGCGGTGGGAACCCATTCCAACATGATTGACTTTCTGGAAAAGGGCCGCCCGGGAATGGCCAGCACATTTCTGGTTAGACTAAAGGTAGGTTCAATTCTGGTCGACGCCAGGGGCGTCAGTAAATTATACCATAGCAGGATCAAAGGCGGGCAGATCTTTATGATCTGCTTGGCTGCTTTTATCCCCTTTATTCTGGTTTTATCCTTAAATAAGTTTTTTTGGGACTGGCTTCGTCTCCTCTGGCTTAAACTGCGCTTGCTACTGAAGATATAGGAGCGGGTCACCATGCCACTGGACTTCAGGTATTATATTTCCTCTTTGGCGGCAATCTTTCTCGCCCTCGGCATTGGGATTGTCATTGGTGGCGCATTAATGAACAACGACGCCATGGGAAGAAGGCAGGAGCAACTAATTCTAAATTTAGAACGGGAATTCGACCAATTAAGAGCGGAAAAAAAGGCATTGCAGGCCGGACTGGCTGACCGGGAGGTTGAACTGGAGGTCCTCCGGCAATTCAACCGGGAGGTCCTGCCTCTTATGGTCAACGGACTGCTTACCGACCGTTCGATTGGCATCGTCAAAACCAACCATACCGTACCGAATACCTTGAAGGAGGACCTAATCACCATCTTGGAGCTGGCGGGCGCTCAAGTCCGCCGTCATATTGATTTTAGCCTCTGGCCCCCTTCGCCCACCGCCCACCAGGCGTTGGCGGCCCATTTGGGTGTTCGGGAAGATGATTCCTGGTTCAACCAGGTTTTGAGCGCTTTTATCACCGAAGTAGTATTAGGCCAGGAAGGCGCTGTCTTGACTTCGCTACAAGCAAACAGTTTAATCCAGCTGAACCAAGTAGCGGCCGGTCCTGTTGATACCCTTATTTTGCTCGGTGGTAGCTATGAGGAGAAAGCGGACCGGGTTGACCAGCTTGATCTAGTTCTGGCGAAAGCCGCCAAAGAAAAAGGGGTAACCGTGGTTGGCGTTGAACCGTTGGCGGCGTTAAAGTCATATATTTCCCGCTATAAAAATGCCGGGCTGGTCACGATTGACAATATTGACACCCTTCCGGGACAGGTTGCTTTGGTATTAGCCCTGGCGGCGGGTGAAAACGGCCATTACGGGGTTAAAAACACCGCCCGGAGTCTGCTCCCGAAAACGTTCCTTACCCGGAGCGCCCGGAACGGGGAAGGAAGGTGAACCGTCGTGACGGAATTTACGGCCTCTGTCCTGATTCCGGCCTTCAATGAGGAAGCAAAGATTGCTGAGACGGTCCGGGCCAGCCAAAAGATTCCGGGTGTCACCCAGATTATTGTGATCGATGACGGTTCTACGGACCAGACGGGGCACGAAGCGGAAAAAGCCGGTGCTACCGTAATCCGGTCCCAGAAAAACCGGGGGAAAGGGGGCGCCTTAAACCTGGGCCTGACGGCGGCCAGTGGCGAATATTTGCTGTTATTGGATGCCGACCTTGGCGCGACAGCCCAGGAAGGGAGGAAACTCCTGGCAATGGTCACGCAAGGAAAAGCCGATCTCGCCATCGGCCGTTTTCCTGCCGGGTCCAAAAAGAGTGGATTCGGCTTTGTCCTTTATTTTGCCCGCAAAGTCATCCGCCGGTTTACCGGTTTAACCCTGTCCGCACCGCTTTCCGGACAACGGGCTTTGAACCAAAAAGCGCTTAAGGCTTTGGGTGGAAAATTCGCGGAAGGTTTTGGTGTGGAAGTGGCGATGATCATCGACCTGGCCCGGCAGGGCCTGGTCATTAAGGAAGTACCGGTGGCGATGGCCCACCGGAAAACCCGACGGAATTTGGCGGGTTTTCTTCACCGGGGACGGCAGTTTCTCCACATCTGCCTGGCGGTTGGGCGGCGGCTTCTTCAGTATTAGTCCTCAATTTTTTCCTAGAAAATTGGCCCAATATCCCAAATTACATGGTATAGTTGCGATAAATTCCACGATACGCTCAGGTGAACGCGATGCGTCTAATCTTCCCAATGATCCTTGGCTTTCTTGCCGTAAAAGTTAGTCTGCCACACCTTGCCCGGCTCCTATGCAAACAGGGGATTATAAAGGAAAATT
Organism: Capillibacterium thermochitinicola; assembly: GCF_013664685.1. Taxonomy (NCBI): domain Bacteria; kingdom Bacillati; phylum Bacillota; genus Capillibacterium; species Capillibacterium thermochitinicola. The sequence continues at coordinate 5,664 of NZ_JAAKDE010000023.1, read as the reverse complement.
ACCGGCGCGAGCCCATTCCGGCCGCTTTGGGTTTGGTCTTTCCTTTAACCCTGCCCCTGCTCTTCCTGGTTCAACTGGGGTTGGAACTTTTTTATGGACCCGCACCGGGGATAAACCGGGGGGCGTTTTTTGCCTTTCTTTTTTTGACCACCGGTTTTGGCCTTCTTGGTTTGGCGGACGACCTTTTGAAAAACGATGCCGAAAAGGGCTTTCGTCAACATCTAAAAGCACTATATGAGGGAGAACTAACTTCCGGTGGTTTAAAAGCGATTTTTGGCTTTGCTTTTAGCCTTGTTTTCGGGATTGGCGTCTGGTTGACCACCGGTGGAAGCTGGTGGATGGTATTCCCCTCCGTCCTGGTGGCGGCGCTGGCACCCAATATCGTGAACCTTTTTGACTTGCGGCCAGGACGGGCTGCTAAAGTTTTTCTGGCCGCTATGGTCCTTTTAATGGTAAAATCGTATTTGGAAAAAGGACTTAATTCCACGTTATTTTTGGGGGCGCCGGTACTGGGCGGAGTGGCCGCCTACTTACCCTCCGATCTAAAAGGCCGGGCTATGCTTGGCGATACGGGAGCCAATTTTTTAGGAGGGATTCTTGGCGGCCTTGTGGTTTTGGACGGCGACCCAGTTTTTACCGGTTTAACCTTGGTGCTTTTTATCTTTTTGCAACTCTTAGCCGAAAAGATTTCTTTCACCAAATTTATTGAAAAAAATCGGTTTCTAAAATTCTTGGATGAGATGGGGCGGGATTGAATGCGTTTTGGGGTGCATGTTTCCATTGGAAAAGGTCTGGCGGCTGCGGTGCAGGAAGCCAAAGATTTAGGCTGTGATGCTTTTCAAATCTTCAGCGGAAATCCCCGGGGGTGGCAAAAAAAACCCCTGCTCGCGCAGGACGTGGAGGCCTTTCGCCAAAAGGTGCAAGAATACGGTTTAGGCCCAGTGGTTGTTCATTTGTCTTATTTACCGAACCCCGCGGCCGAAGAGGATGAACTTTACATAAAATCAATCAGTGCCATTGCCGAAGAGTACCAGCGGGCGGTCGCCATTGATGCCGACTATTTTGTGGTCCACCCGGGTAAAGCCGGTAAGCAAAGCATGGAGAATGCCTTGGACAAAGTGGTACGGGGCGTGGAAAAGATTCTCACTCTTGTCCCCGGGCGGACCCGTTTTCTCCTGGAGAACCAGGCGGGGGCCGGAACCGAAGTTGGTGGTGATCTTTCGCAACTGGCCGCCATCTTAAAAGCGATCAACATGCCGGACCGTACCGGTCTTTGTCTTGATACGTGTCATGCCTTTGCCGCCGGTTATGACCTGCGCACGAAGGCGGGGATTGACCGTTTACTGGCGGAGGTGGAAACCGCCGTCGGCCTGGAAACGCTTCATCTTCTCCATCTCAACGACGCGCTGGGCGAACTGGGGTCCCATTTGGACCGGCATACCCACATCGGAGAAGGCCGCATCGGCTTGGAAGGTTTTGGTCTTTTCCTGACCGATCCGAGGCTGTCTGCGTTAACCGGCATTCTGGAGACCCCGCAAACGAAACCGGAGGATGATCTTAAGAATTTGGCGGTTGTCCGCCGTTTGGCCGCAGGGGGTGCAGGATGAACCAGGAATTTGCGCCCCACCAGGCCCTAGGTAAGAACGGGCTTTTTGCCACTCAGTGGCCCGCCTTTGAATACCGCCCGGCTCAACAAGAGATGTCCGCCCTAGTCTGGACCATCTGCCGGGAGGGTGGTTATGCTTTAATTGAAGCCGGGACCGGGACCGGGAAATCCTTAGCCTACCTTTATCCTGTTTATCTTGCTTTTCAGGAAAACAACAACGACAAAGGTCCGGTGATTGTCTCCACCCATACGATCAACCTCCAACAACAACTGATCGAAAAAGAGATTCCGTTCTTAAACAAAACACTAAACTTGCCATTGCAAGCCACCGTCCTCCTGGGCCGGAGCAATTATTTATGTTGGCGGAAATTACAATACTTCCAACATAACCACGATGTTTTACCGGACGGGCTAAAGAGCCAGTTTGAACGGGTCTACCGTGCTGCGACCAACGGGATTGGTTGTGTTGAACAACTGGGTTATGCTTTGAGTTCCGCTTTGAAAGAAAAAATAACATCGGAGTCGGCCACCTGTTTGCGAAAACACTGCCCCTTTCAGGAACAGTGTTTTTGGCTCATGGCTCGGAAAAAAGCCTTCTCCGCCCAGCTGGTGATCGTTAACCACCATTTATTCTTTACCGACCTTGCCCTGCGCCAACCGGGTGATTTTTCCGCCGACGGGTTGGTTTTACCCCCCTACCGGCTGGTGATCTTTGATGAAGCGCACCACTTGCCGGAAGTGGCGGCTGAACATTTGGGCGCCCGCCTCGACCAAAAAGAGGTTAACCATTTTTGCCACCGGTTACTGCACCGGGAGGGGAAGTGGGGGTACGGATGGCTCCCTTCCTTACGGCAAAGGCTCACCGGAAACGTTCGGGATTTAGCTTTACTGCAAAGGTTAATCGGGGTCTTGGAGCATGACTTGATTCCCGGCCTGCTTAATCTACAAAACTATTTTAACGCTTTTTTCCCGACTTTAGGGCAGGTTATCGGCCTGACATCCGCTTTTTCCCCGGAAGAAGAAGAGAACAAAAAACGCTTTACGGCCAATTTATTGCTTGAACCGGCTTTACAAAACCAAGTTTACCGTCTGCAAGAAGAGCTTGATAAGTGGACCGGGCAACTGTCCCGTTTTGTTGATGAGTTGGCGGAGGAAGAAAACTTCCGGGAGGACTTTTATTTTTTGGCGGAAACGGGTCAGTTTTTTACCCAAATCGCCACCCTCTTGCCCATGCTTCTCGATGGCAGTGATGAGTGTTATGTTTCTTGGTTGAACCTCCGCGCTGACCGTGGCGGTGAAAACAACCATTTTAGCTTAAACCGCGTTCCTTTAAATTTGGGAAACCTCCTGTACCACCAGCTCTTTTCCCAAGTGGAAGGAGCGGTCCTTACCTCCGCCACTTTAACGGTGGAGGGCGATTTCGGTTACATCAAGGAACAACTGGGTTTGGATTTGTTACCAAAACCCGGTTGCCAAGAAGCCGCTTATGACTCCCCATTTGACTATGAAAACAATGTCCTCGTCCTGACGGGTGAAGATATTCCCGGTCCCGACCAGCCCGAATATCTGCCAACCATTACCGGTCTCCTGCCCGCTCTCATCCAGGCGGCCGGTGGCCGCAGCCTGTTATTGTTTACCAACCGGCGTCAGATGGACGCGGTTTATACCCGGATTATGCCCGTTTTAACCGGAGCCGGGTATCATCTTTTCCGGCAGGGGGAAGAACCCCGCCACCGCTTGTTAAAAAAATTTCAGACAACTGACCAGGCCGTATTGATGGGTATGGACAGTTTCTGGGAAGGGGTGGATATCCCGGGGCCGCAGCTATCAAACGTGGTCATTATGCGGTTACCCTTCCGGGTGCCAACCGAACCGCTCTTTCAAGCCAAGTGGGAGGCTTTGACCAAGGCGGGAAAAGACCCCTTTTTGCATTTAAGCTTGCCGGAAGCGGTAATCAAGTTCAAACAGGGTTTTGGCCGGTTAATCCGGACCAAATCCGACCGGGGAGTTGTGGTCATCCTTGACCAAAGAATCATGACCAAATGGTACGGCCAGGTTTTTCTCGGCTCAATCCCCGGTGGTAAAATCGTGACCGCGCCCCGGAGCGAACTGCCACTCCTGATCGAAAAGTGGCTTAGCTAAAGGGTCGCATACAAAAAACAACAGCCCCTTAAGAGGGCTTTTTTTATCCTTAATGATTGAAAGGAGAGCGCTTTATATTTGTTTACATTACAAGAATAATATTGTTTCGAATAGGGACTAACCCCTAGATAAAATGGGGAAAAATCCTTATGTTTTTTTTTAATTTTTATACCGAATAAAAAAAGGGTTTGCAGGCTTAAGGTAATTCTGAAAATTCACCGGGCTGCCAATGTAAGGGTTTACAACTAGCCAAAAATAGGCAGAAGACCTCATTGCGAAATTAGTGTGAGAAAACGATAATAAAAATGTAATATTTCCCATTAATTATTTTTATCGTTAAAAGAACGAAATGTACTATTTGGATAATTAAATATTACTATCAAATGTTAGGAAGGAGAGAAATCGATGACTTTGCTTGAGTTGCGAAGACTTATTAACCAAAAAAAGCAGGAGCTATATCTTTGTTACCGGGAGCAGGGCATTACTGATGAAGTTCTAAAACTTAGCGAAAATCTTGATCATTTGATTTACAAATACCATTTAATGAATTCCCCTTTGTTTTTTGAAAGAGAGATTTTTCAGCGTGAGGCCACGGAAATTCAATTTATAGCAAAAACAAACTAAAAGATAATCTAGAAATCAACTAGATGTTGTAGGAGGAGTCATTCTTTTTCCAAAGGAAGCCCGGGTAAAGAAGCTAATGTTAGGACAAATATAACCGGAACAAGACAAAGCAGGGAGGAAAGTTGAAGAACTAACAAGAGATCCTCCTTCGTGACGAAAGGAGGATCTCTTATCTCTTCAGATTTTTAGACCAGGCGATTTAGTATGGATAGCAGGTAAAGATTCAGAGGTACTATTAACTTCCCGTGGGAGAATTAATTAATCGATAAATTCGAAACCGCGAACCACAAGACCATCTTCCAATTTATATAGAATGTTAGGCCTTTCTTCACCATCACCTTCTTCCTTAGCCTGTCCAAACATAATTTGGTTATTGTTTAAAGGCTCCTCTAGGTCTTTCGGATATTTTCCTTCAAGATCAAAGTCCCCTTCGAGGATGATTACTGCGAAGAAAAAATACTCTTTGCCGATATACTTACCGGGTAATTCGCATTCAATAAGATTACGGCCGGTGGTTCCCTTGAATACATAGTCGGCCTCAAGCGGTAACTTTGTTGTATCAACTATAGCATAGAATTTTACAGTTTTCCCGCTGGGAATCGGGGTACCTGTGACACATTTAGTTGGCATTTCAAACTTGATCACACCATTAGGAATCGGGCCGTGAAATTCAAAATCATCAACATGGATACCATTGGATAACGCGTGTTCTCCTTCGGTCTGACCGTACAGAATTTCCCCTTTTAAAATCGCCGCTTGTACGTCTTCCTGTGTTTTTCCGTTTAGCGTAAAAGAAGATTCTTTTAGATAGATCACTGCTGCAAACTTGCGCACTTTGCCGACGAGGTAATCCGGTAAAGTACGGCGCATTTCAGCTTGGCCAGTTGTTCCGGTAAAGATATGGTCGGTCTGCATTTTTCCGTTCTCGTCAAAACCACTAACAGAAAAATTTTGATTTCCAGGTTAGAGGGTATATCGTACTGGTCTGGATTAACGAACTTTTCCATAATACCCGCGTGGAAATGTTCAGCGACTGAATAGACCCCGCCTACAGCGGCCAAAGACAAAGTTAAGCCCGCCCATGCATTAGCGGGTGACTTCAGATCAGTCAGCAACAAATAAGTAATGAACAATGGTAAGAAGAGAAAGAGAGTATCCATTAATCAACCTTCTTAATTCGAATTGTTTGGTTTGATGATTCCTTTCGTTTTTATTTTAATAATAGCATCTTTGTTTGTGGTAGTATAAGAATACCGAGAATGGCAGTCTAAAATTCCATAGTTCGGTAAAAA